>JAGWUK010000076.1 GCA_028868455.1 Burkholderiales bacterium
TTAAAGAAAATCCTTGGCAATCGGCAGGAATTGCCGCGGGTGTCGGGTTGCTGCTGGGTTTATTGATCGGCCGCAGTAAATAAGCGTATGGCGCTGACCGACTCACTCAGGCAATTCGCAGCAACGCTCATTAATATCAGCCATACCCGTCTTGAGTTGGCATCTGTTGAGTTGGAGGAGGAAATCGCAAGATTTTCCTCCATGTTGCTATGGTCGTTGACGGCTTTGTTTTTTGCCGGATTAGCCGTATTGCTGGCAATTGCCCTTTTGGTTGCGCTATTTTGGGACACGCATAAAATTGCTTTACTCTGCGCATTGTTAACAGTGTTTTCCGGTACCGCTATTGTGATTGCCATGCGCATGCGCAAACTTTGGCAAGAGAAACCCCGCCTGTTATCCTTTACGCTGACAGAATTAAAAAAGGACAGCGCAGCTTTGCAAGGGGAGTCTGCTACTCCACCATCGGAATAAGGTGCGCCTGATGACAAGTAAGCTCGAAAATCTGGCTCTGCGACGCGAAGCACTTTTGCTAAAAATCCAGGCGCAACGCCATGTCTTAACGCTTCAAGGCAGGCAATTCAAACAATCCATGGAAACCGCGGACATTGCTCTACGTGTCGCCGGAAAAGTCAGCGCAGTAATTCGACAACGCCCTGTCTTGGGATTTGCTCTTGCAGCGACGATCGTCGCAATCAAACCACAGCGGGTAATCACTTTAGTCCGCTCAGCGCTAACAGGGTGGCAAATTTGGCAGAATTTTGCTCCCATCCTGCGTCGGTTGCAGCAACAAGAGCAGGAAAAGAACTGAAAATTCTTTTCCTGCATTATCAAAAAAAGCCAGCAGCAAAAGAAGAGCCTTCTTAAGCTTGTTGCCCGTATTCTTCCCCTAATTCACGCCCTCTTGCTGCAGCAAGTTTAACGGCCTTAATGATAGATAGTTTCACGTCATCTGCCTCCATACTGGACAGCGCAGCATAGGTCGTCCCACCTTTGGACGTAACGCGCTCACGCAAAACAGAAACCGGTTCGCTGGAATGCATTGCAAGCTGCGCAGCTCCGTTAAATGTTCCTATCGCCAATTGCATACCCTGATCTTCCGTCAAACCAAGTTCCATCGCAGCTTGCTGCAAGGCTTCGATAAAATAAAAAACGTAGGCGGGACCGCTACCGGATACAGCCGTCACTACGTCTATCTTGTCCTCGTCCTCGAGCCAGATCGCGTTACCGACAGCGTGCATGATGCTTTCAGCTGCGTTCTTTTGCTCCTCAGAAACTTCCGGCAAGGCAAATAAACCTGTCATTCCTTTTCCAATCAACGCAGGCGTGTTTGGCATAGCGCGAACAATTTTCTGATAACCGTTCAACCATCGGGCAATATCAGTGGCCCGCACTCCAGCCGCAATCGACAGCAATAATTGCTCGTTCAAAAATGGTTTTAATTCACCGACTACGTCACGCAATTGCTGAGGCTTGACTGCCAGAATAATAACGTCCAGCGGCATCAGTCGATCATCAAATCCCAGTGAAGTAGTCACCCCAAATTCTGTCTCCATGCGCGTCAGTGACATTTGATTGAGGTCGACAACATGAATATGTTCGGGTCCTGTCAACTCTGTCACCAGACCACCAATTAATGCAGCGGCCATATTGCCGCCGCCAATAAAACCAATTTTCAATTTATTTTGCATAGTTTCTGCTCCCAAAAATTGCGGTTCCTATACGCAACATAGTGCTGCCCTCTGCTATTGCTGCGTGCAAATCGCTGCTCATTCCCATCGACAATGTATCGACGGGAACACCATTTTCAATAAGCTGCTGGTTTAACTCGTTCAAGCGTCGGAACGCCAGGCGCTGTTCCTGCTCATTGTCGGTCGGCCTTGGAATTGCCATCAATCCACGAAATTTCAGGCGAGGCAAATCTGCGATTCTTTTGGCTATTTCAAGCGTTTCCTCTGCTAAAACACCGCCTTTGCTTTCCTCGCCGCTGATATTGACCTGTAAACAAATATTTAACGGTGCCATGTCTGCGGGTCTTTGTTCAGACAAACGATTCGCAATTTTTTCCCTGTCTATTGAATGCACCCAGGAAAAATGCTCTGCGATCGGCCGCGTCTTATTACTTTGAATAGGTCCAATAAAATGCCATTCGAGATGTGCTGCAGGTAACATGTTTTTAACTGCGGCCATCTTGTCCAATGCCTCCTGCAGATAATTCTCTCCAAACGCCAACTGTCCACTCTTAAAGGCTTCCACGACGGCTTCAGGACCAAATGTTTTCGAAACGGCGAGCAATCGAATCGGTTCAGGATCTCGGTTAGCAGCAATTGCTGAAGAACGGATATCGCTAAGTACGGCTTGCAAGTTGTCAGAAATTAAGGACATAATCAGGGTATCAATGCTCTGCATAACTCGTTTTTGGACTGGTATGACCTTACGCACGGCCAGTTTGCCACCAACGAAGTCAACGACTTTTATCATCGGAATTATAAATGGACATTTCTGAACTGCTGGCGTTTTCGGTCAAGAATAACGCCTCTGATCTTCACTTATCTTCCGGCCTACCGCCGATGATACGCGTGCATGGCGATGTTCGTCGCATTAATCTTCCTCCGCTGGAGCATAAAGATGTGCATGACTTGATCTATGACATCATGAATGACTCGCAACGCAAAGCCTATGAAGAAACGCTGGAATGCGACTTCTCGTTTTCGATTCCGGGATTGGCGCGCTTTCGTGTCAATGCATTTAATCAGGAACGCGGCCCAGCAGCAGTTATGCGTACGATTCCGTCGAAAATTCTGTCTTTGGAACAGTTGAATACACCAAAAATTTTCGCCGATCTAGCGTTGAAACCACGCGGTCTGGTTCTGGTAACTGGCCCAACCGGTTCAGGAAAATCGACCACACTGGCTGCAATGGTCAATCATCTCAACGAAAACGAATACGGTCATATTTTGACAGTAGAAGACCCTATCGAATTCGTGCATGACTCTAAAAAATGTCTGATCAATCAGCGCGAAGTCGGACCACACACCCTGTCGTTCAATAACGCCCTGCGCTCTGCATTGCGTGAAGATCCTGACGCCATTCTGGTGGGTGAGTTACGTGATCTCGAAACTATTCGCCTGGCATTGACCGCAGCGGAAACCGGCCACTTGGTCTTTGGTACCCTGCATACCTCTTCAGCAGCGAAAACGATTGATCGTATTGTTGACGTTTTCCCCGCAGAAGAAAAAGAAATGGTACGTTCCATGCTGTCTGAATCATTGCAAGCCGTTATCTCGCAGACTTTACTCAAAACCAAGGATGGCTCAGGCCGGGTAGCCGCACACGAAATCATGCTCGGCACACCTGCAATCCGCAATCTGATTCGTGAGGCAAAAGTGGCGCAAATGTACTCGGCCATTCAAACCGGTAGCAATCTGGGTATGCAGACTCTGGATCAAAACCTGACTGACCTAGTCCGTCGCAACGTAATTTCAGTTGGTGCTGCACGTGGTGCGGCAAAAACCCCTGAGAACTTCCCAGGTTAATTTTTTGAGGACTGCACTATCATGGAACGCGATCAGGCCACCAAATTCATGCATGATCTGCTGAGGCTGATGCTCAGCAAAAATGGATCAGACTTATTTATCACTGCAGAATTTCCGCCTGCGTTCAAGATCGACGGAAAAGTCACGCCGGTATCCAATCAGCCTTTGACGCCAGCACACACTGTCGATCTGGCGCGCGCGATCATGAATGACAAGCAGGCGGCGGAATTTGAAGCGACGAAAGAATGTAATTTTGCGATCAACCCCGCAGGCATGGGACGTTTCCGCGTTTCGGCGTTTATGCAGCAAGGTCGCGTCGGCCTGGTTTTACGTACTATTACGACCGCGATTCCCAAGCTGGAAGATCTGGGATTACCGGAGAATCTGAAAGAAATTGCGCTGACAAAGCGCGGACTGGTCATCATGGTTGGCGCGACCGGTTCAGGTAAATCAACAACGCTTGCCGCCATGCTTGGATACCGCAATGCCAATAGCTACGGTCACATCATTACGGTAGAAGATCCAATCGAATATGTACACCCGCATGGCAACTGTATTGTGACGCAAAGGGAAATTGGCATCGATACAGAAGACTGGGGTGCGGCTCTCAAGAATTCATTGCGTCAGGCGCCAGATGTTATACAGATTGGCGAAATCCGAGACAGAGAAACAATGGACTTTGCTGTTGCATTTGCAGAAACTGGGCACTTATGTCTTGCCACTTTGCACGCGAACAGTTCGAATCAGGCGTTGGATCGTATCATCAACTTTTTCCCTGAAGAGCGCCGTGCGCAATTGTTAATGGATTTATCACTTAATCTCAAAGGGGTAATCTCACAACGTTTAATCCCGCTGAAAGGCCGCAAAGGGCGTGTTGCGGCGGTTGAGATTATGTTGAACACACCGCTGGTTTCCGATCTGATTTTCAAAGGCCAGGTCCACGAAATTAAAGAAATCATGAAAAAGTCGCGCGAATTGGGCATGCAGACATTTGACCAGGCCTTATTCGACTTACATGAGGCAGACAAAATCACCTATGAAGATGCCCTGCGCAACGCTGACTCTGTCAATGAGCTCAGGCTGGCGATTATGTTAAAAGGCAAAGAAGCGAAAGAACGTGATCTGACGGCAGGCACACATCATCTGGGGATTGTATAAATATGAGCGCATTTGATTACACCGCCAATGATCTCCACGGTACGCCAACTGATCTGAAACAATATCAGGGGAAAGTCACGCTAATCGTGAATACCGCCAGTCAATGTGGCTTTACGCCGCAATACAAAGGACTGGAAAAAGTCTATCAGCAGTTCAAAGATCGTGGCGTCGTGGTACTTGGTTTCCCTTGCAATCAGTTTGGCCATCAGGAACCGGGATCAGCGGAGGAAATTGGCGCTTTTTGTGAAAAAAATTACGGCGTGACATTTCCATTATTCGAAAAAGTACATGTCAATGGCAGCGACGCTCATCCTTTATTTAAGCACCTAAAATCACAAGCACCTGGCATACTCGGCAGCGAATTAATCAAATGGAACTTCACCAAATTTCTGGTAAAGAAAGATGGTTCGGTATTCAAACGATATGCGCCGCAAACCGCGCCAGAAGACCTGATTGCTGACATTACTTTACTGTTAGCGGAATAGTTTATTGTTGCTGGTCTGCGTGCAATGCCTGATCAATTAATTCGATCCAGTGTTGTACCGGTAATGCTGTTCCAGATTGCAAGTGTGTGATGCATCCAATATTTGCTGACACGATTGTGTCCGGCTTTGTTGCTAACAGACTTTTTAATTTATTTTCGCGTAGACGATAAGATAAATCGGCTTGCAAAATGGAATAAGTGCCAGCAGAACCACAACAAAGATGACTATCGGCACATAGATGTACGTCCACACCGATGGCTCGCAATAGATGTTCAACTTTACCACGTATTTGTTGGCCATGTTGCAACGTGCATGGCGGATGCCATGCAACCCTACTAGCCACCCGTCCTTTTACCTTGGCGAGTAATTCTGCCTCAAACTCCGGCAATATTTCACTGATATCCCTGGTCAGGCCGGATATACGTTTTGCCTTGGCGGCATAATCTGCATCCTGCGATAACAAGTGACCGTAATCCTTGACTGTAACTCCGCACCCAGATGCATTTATCACGATCGCTTCAGCCCCTTCTTCAATCAGCGGCCACCATGCATTAATATTACGGCGCATATCCTCAAGAGCGGCATCCTGGTCATTAAGATGAAAGCGAATAGCACCACAACAACCGGCATTTTCAGGCCTTAATAACTGCACTCCCAAGGCATCCAGAACGCGAGCGGTTGAGGTATTAATATTGGGCGACATGGTTGGCTGAACACAGCCTTCCAGCATTATCATTTTGCGTACATATTGGCGAACAGGCCAAACACCCGCATTTTGGCGTTTCGGAACCTTACTTTGCAGGGTTTTCGGCAATAATGTCCGTACCCCCTGACCAAGCTTCATGGCGGGCGAAAACAGCCATTGACGCGGCAAAAGCTCTTTCAAGGCAAGACGGGTCAGTCTTTGACTTAATGGCCGCGGAACCTGTTCATCAACGACTTTACGTCCAATATCGACCAAGCGGCCGTACTGCACGCCTGATGGACAAGTAGACTCACAACTGCGACAAGTCAGGCAACGATCAAGATGCTGCTGCGTTTTGGTTGTTGCTGGCTTACCTTCCAGCACCTGTTTAATCAGATAAATACGACCACGCGGCCCATCCAGCTCATCTCCCAATAATTGGTAGGTAGGGCAAGTTGCAGTACAAAAACCGCAATGCACACACTTTCGCAAAATTTCTTCTGCTTCATTGCCTTCATGCGTGTCTTTTATAAAATCAGCGAGGTTGGTTTGCATAGCCAGTCAGAAATCCTTGTACATTCGCCCGGGATTGAATATCCCATGCGGATCAAACGCATTTTTGAGGTTACGATGAATTTTTAAAATTGGCGCCGATAAGGGTGCAAATACGTCGTCCAATTTATTCCCGCCACGAAATAAAGTTGCATGCCCTCCGGCATTAAGCACTGTCTGACGAATCCGTTCGTGTGGCTCTTCGCTGAAAAGCCACCGTTGAGCTCCGCCCCACTCTGTCAGCGATTTCCCGGTTAAATTCAACGGCGGAGCAATGGACGGTAATGAAAGTCGCCATAGTTCGCGAGTTGCATTTTGCTGAAAAAAATCGTGTTTCTGTTCACGCAAAGCGGCCCAGATAGCAACCGCGTCGTGAATTTCCTCTCCACCCAATTTCGCTTTTGCCGAGCGGACTGCGGCCTCCGCGCCAGATAATCTGAGCATTAATCGGCCAACGTGCCAACTACTTCCTGATATTGGAAATGCTTGTCCTGCCCACTCATTCATTTTCCGAATGGCGTCCGCCTCCGAAAACGCAAATACTAATGTCGTTTCAGCAAACGGACGCGGCAACACTTTCAAAGACACATCCAAAATAAGGCCAAGTGTCCCCAATGATCCTGTGAGCAATCTGGAGACATCGTATCCGGCAACATTTTTCATCACCTGCCCACCGAACTCAAGCACCTGACCTTTTCCGTTCAAGAGAGAAATACCAAGCACGAAATCGCGCATTCCTCCTGCATAGGGGCGTCGCGGCCCGGACAAACCTGCGGCGATCATTCCACCGACCGTCGCGCCGTCGCCAAAATGCGGAGGCTCAAATGCGAACATCTGATTTTGCTCTGCCAATAAGGCTTCAACTTCGACAAGTGGAGTGCCGCATCGTGCCCGGATAACCAGTTCGGTCGGCTCGTAGGACAAAATGCCGCTATGGCTGCGTGTATCCAACACCGCACCATTTGCGGAACCGCCATACCAACATTTGCTCCCCCCTCCTTTTATTTGCAAAGTGGTTTGAGTCGCTGCCGAATCCATGACGCAGTTTTGAAATGACTGTACGCTATCGCCCATTTAATCAACCTAGTACAAAACAGTGAGTTGGAACTTCGGCATTACGCGGCTATTTCCAATGATTGCATTTACAAAATTAACGAATTTGTTTTTTAAAATCTGGGTATGTCTGGAAATTTCAGCATTCCTTTTTTAACATGCATACGCCCATATTCTGCACAACGATGCAAGGTAGGAATTGCTTTATCTGGATTTAATAAAAAGGCGGTATCGAAAGCGCGCTTAACGGCAGTAAAAGCTTCAATTTCATCCATAGAAAACTGCACGCACATCGAGTTGATTTTTTCTATCCCGACGCCATGCTCTCCGGTGATAGTTCCTCCGACCTCCACGCAAAGTTCCAGAATTTCAGCACCGAATGCTTCTGCGCGATGAAATTCTCCTTCTTTGTTTGCATCAAACAAAATCAACGGATGTAAATTGCCATCACCAGCGTGGAATACATTGGCGCAACGCAATCCGTATTTCACTTCCATTTGCGCAATACCTAACAGGACTTCTGCAAGCCGTTTGCGAGGAATCGTCCCATCCATGCAGTAGTAATCTGGAGAAATCCTTCCTGCAGCCGGGAAAGCATTTTTTCTCCCAGACCAAAATCTCAGGCGCTCAGTCTCGTTCTGCGAAACGGTAATTGCCGTCGCACCCGCACGTTCCAATACGGAACTCATTCGCCCAATTTCTTCTTCAACTTCTTCGTAAGTACCGTCTGACTCACAAAGCAAAATAGCTTCTGCCTCTGTGTCATAACCGGCGTTTACAAATGGCTCTACCATGCGCGACGACGTTTTATCCATCATCTCCAGGCCGGCCGGAATAATTCCTGCGGCGATAACGTTTGCAACCGCGTTTCCACCTTTGACGACATGATCAAACGAAGCCATGATCACTCTTGCTGTCGGTGGTTTAGGAATCAGCTTAACGGTTACTTCTGTGACGATACCCAGCATTCCTTCTGACCCGATAAATACCGCTAACAAATCCAGACCCGGCGCATCCAGCGCTTCACCACCAAGCTCAAGAATTTCGCCTTCTATCGTAACTGCGCGCACGCGAAATATATTGTGTACAGTCAATCCATATTTGAGGCAGTGCACTCCCCCCGAATTTTCAGCAACATTCCCGCCGATGGTACATGCAATCTGAGATGAAGGGTCTGGCGCATAGTAGAGACCAATATCAGCAACGGCATCCGATATGGTCAGATTGCGTACACCTGGCTGCACAACCGCAGTTCTGGAAAATGCATCTATTTTAATAATTTTGTTGAATTTCGCGGTAGAAATGACTACGCCATCAGCTATAGGCATTGCTCCGCCAGACAACCCGGTTCCTGCGCCACGAGGAACGATAGGCACCTGCATAGAGCGGCAAACATTGATTACGGCGATCAATTGCTCCTCATTGTCGGGCAATACAACTACCATAGGTATCTGTCGATAAGCAGCAAGTCCGTCGCATTCATATGGTCTGGTGTCTTCTTCCTGGAACAAAACACAATGCAGAGGCAGCACATTACGCAACGCGCTGACTACGTCGCTTTGCCTTGCTTTGTACGATTCTTCTATGCTGCTCTGTGCCATACCGACTCCTTGTATTGATTACAGTGTAAAGAGCTTTCCTGTATTTGAGATGAATGTTTTATTGTCGACGTCTGCAATTGTTTTCAGGCAGAAAAAAAGGACGCCGTAGCGTCCTTTTTCAGGCATTCTTCGAAATCATGCAGAAAATGAAGAACCACAACCGCAAGTTGTCGTAGCGTTCGGGTTTTTAATAACAAACTGAGCTCCCTCAAGATCGTCTTTATAATCAATTTCAGCACCGACCAGGTATTGGTAACTCATAGAATCGATAAGCAACTGGACACCGTTCTTGGTCATCGTCGTATCATCTTCGTTTGTGATTTCATCAAAGGTAAATCCATATTGGAATCCAGAACATCCACCACCTTGCACAAATACGCGCAGTTTCAGGTCAGGGTTACCTTCTTCTTCAATCAGTTGCGCGACTTTGGAGGCCGCACTATCAGTAAAAACAATTGGTGTTGGCATTTCCGCAACGGCATTCATTTTGTACTCCTTCAGTCTGTAATTACCTGCATTAT
>JAGWUK010000777.1 GCA_028868455.1 Burkholderiales bacterium
AAATTGCTTCAGCAAGGCGAAGCGTCCATTGGTACAGAGGTCGCTTGCCTTGCAAGGGAAATCCGTTACACGCCATACAGCCGTTGGGGCGGTTTTGCGTCAGTTCTGGCAAAAAAGAATAGCTAGCTTACCAATAAATGCGGCGTCGCGCAGACGCCTGTTTTTTATCTTGATTTGCGCATGCTGGTTAAGGTCGCAGGTGTTCATTTTCAAGCAGGACAGAGCGACCTTGGCATGCAGGCATTCCGTCTTGCATAAACGCAGATTTGGGTCGATTACTGATATTTGTTCCAGCGCATCAGGCGCTCATCCGACGCTTCTTTAATCAGATGTCGTGCACGCAAGTCATGACCGGCCGATGTCTGACCTTGCAATTCTATTGCCAGTGCCTGGATCGCTACAGGGAAATCGCCTTCGGCGGCGAGTTCCAGCCATTTTCTTGCTTCGCTTGCGTCCTGTCGTACGCCTTCACCAGCGGCATACGCATTGGATAATAAAAACATGGCCTGGGCATTGCCTTGTTCACTGGACTTTTTAAGCCAGGCAATAGACTCGTTCAAATTTTTTGCCCGGCCTTCGCCATATTTGCACATGCGTGCCAGCATGAAACTGGCTTTGGCATTGTTCTGGCGCGCGGCGGCTTCGTACCATTTCCACGCTTGCCGATAATCTTGGGTGAAGCCTAACTGGCCTTTGTATGCAGCTTCGGCCAGTTGAAATTGTGCTTCTTCATCGCCTGCGCTGGCCGCTTTGTTCAACCAGTCAATTCCTGCATTCAGCTTGTCTGGCATGGTGATGTAGGCAAGGCCAAGTTCCCGCTGGGCGGTCGGCATATGATGTTCAGCCCAGAAAGTCAGTTTTTTGATGGCTGCCGATTGTTTGCCATGCAGCGCCAGCATTCCGGCGGACTCTATTTCGGCGCTCGTGGGCGTTAAGGTGTATGACTGGGCGCAAGCGCTCAGAATCAATGCTGTGAGGCAGGCAATGGTCAGGGATAATTTCATGTTTCGCATAGTGCCAGGTAAAAAGGTACTCCCGTTGCCGGGAGTACGATATTGCATTTGAAGTGCGGAACGGTGTTCATTGCAAAGCCCGTTCCGGCAATCCAATCGTCGGTCTGTGCGTTTTATTTGCTCAGGTCGATCGCGTATTTGGCAAAGCCATTGGCATCGAGTCCACCTTCTGTCGTGACGCGGCTCAAGCCCAGTGTTTTCGCCACAGCCAGCTTGCCTGGTGCAGAACGCAAGATCACTGGACCTTTGGTCGCAACTTTGACGAAGCTCCAGCTTTGACCAGTTCCGTTATCCACGGCGGTTATTTTGCCCGCTTTCTTCAGGAAATTGCTGACCACGGCTTGATTTGCGTCCGGTGATTTGATAATGGTTTTGCTGCCATCAATGCCAGGGAAGTTGCCGCCGCCGCCAGCACGGTAGTCATTCGTGGCGACGATGAAGTCGTCGCTATCGGCGACTGGTTTGCCTGCGTAGCTCAGGTTGACGATACGGCTGCCGACGTCCTTGGTGACGTCGATCTGGTAGGTCAGGGCGTTTTTCTCAGCATAGAACACGTCATAGTTGTAGATCGTCGAATATGAGGGCACGAGATCTTGCTCCGCTGTATTTGCCGGATCAATTTTTCCAAACTGTTTGGCTGCTGTTTCCAGCCAGTTTTTCAGATCGGAGCCCTTGATTTTGACGGCTTGCAAATTGTTGTTGCCGTACAGGTACAGGTCGCCCGGGTTCCGTACTTGCAGGCCAAATGGCGTTGCCGGTGTCGCTGTCGGTGCAACGTCAGTAAAGTCTGTCGCGCCATTGCGACCCGCTTTGAATGGGGCGCTGCACGAAATGACAG
>JAGWUK010000778.1 GCA_028868455.1 Burkholderiales bacterium
GCAACTCTGGACACAGCCGCCATTCGATGGCGTGATCAAGGATGGTTATATCTGGGGACGCGGTGCCTGGGACGACAAGGGCAATTTATTTTCCATCATGGAAGCGGTAGAAAAACTGCTGGAAAGTGGCTTCCAGCCTGAGCGCACAGTCTATCTGGCCTTCGGTCAGGATGAAGAGGTCGGCGGGTTAAAAGGCGCCAAACGCATTGCGCAATTGCTGGAAAGCCGCAAGCTGAAGTTTGAATTCATCATGGATGAAGGTTTGCTGGTAACCGAAGGTATATTGAAGGGGCTGGACCCGGCCGTTGCCCTGATCGGTATCGCAGAAAAAGGTTATGCCACCGTACAAATGGATTTAAAAGCCACTCCCGGCCATTCGTCGATGCCGCCGCAAAAAACCGCGATCGGCATGATGAGTAATGCCCTGGCAAAGCTGGAAAATAAACAATTTCCGGCAAAAATACGCGGTGTCGCACTGGAGATGTTTGAAACCATTGCGCCAGAAATGCATGGCATCAATCGCGTCCTGCTGTCCAACTTATGGTTGTTTAAACCGCTGGTGCAGCGTGAACTGGCAAAAAGCGCCAGCACTGGTGCGATGCTCCATACAACCACGGCGCTGACCATGTTCCACGCAGGGAATAAGGACAATGTCTTGCCCGGCAGCGCCCAGGCAACCGTGAATTTCCGCACTTTGCCCGGCGACACGCAAGCGAGCGTGTTGGCCCACATCCGGAAAACCATCGACAACGACGCCATTTCGTTGACGACACCGCCCGGCAATGCAGAACCATCGCGAGTCTCGCCGACAACGGCGAACGCCTATCAAACCGTCAACCGGACCATACGCGAAGTCTTTGCCAACACCCTGGTGGCGCCCGGGCTGATGCTGGGAGCGACCGATTCTCGTCACTACGAGGCGCTCAGCGACAATATCTATAAGTTTTCGCCGGTTCGTGCCACTGCGGAAGATTTACCACGCTTTCACGGAACAAATGAACGTATTTCTGTTAAAAACTATGCGGAAATGATACGGTTCTATCATCAACTCATTCACAACAGCAACAATCTAATAACAGAAAAGGAGAAGGCACAATGAAGAACCGCGTTTTGCTACCAAGCCTCGCAGTGTGTTTGATGCTTTGCAGTGCCTCTGGCTGGGCTGCCGTCACATCGTGCGAAACTATCAAAGACAAAGTGGCGGCGAAACTCGATGGCAAAGGAGTGAGCAGCTATACCTTGCGCGTGGTTTCGAAAGATACGGAGACCAAGTTACGCGTCGTCGGCACCTGTGACGGCGGTCGGAAAAAAATCACTTACCGACGCGGCAAATCAGCCGGTGCCAAAGACGATACGGCAGAAAAATCGGAAGAATAAATCCATCACACTGACGAGTTACAAGACTTGGTATAAATAACTGGCGGGTCCGGAATACGTTTGTAAATGCTGGCGCTGCTCCGGATTTGCCGCTGCATACACGACATAACCCTGTTTTTGCCAGAATGCCTGCGTATTCTGCACCGATACCAGGCACGAATATTTGAATCCGGATTGGCGCGCCGTCGCCAATGCCGCATTGACCAGTTGTACCGCGACACCTTTTCCGGCCAGCCTGGAACCAACGGCCAGATCATGCAGATACAATGCGTCGGCGGTGTTGGCTATCTCAAAGTCCTGTCCCAGCGCGGCAATTTTTCCAAGAACGGACGGATACGCCATCAGGTAAGCCTGTACACCATCTGCCGTCTCGGCGACCCATGCACTTGCTGGCGCCGTTTGCAAACGACGACGAAATAATTCCAGCGGCTCTACCATCGCAGGGACATAGGCTTCTGTCTGCACCTGAAACA
>JAGWUK010000077.1 GCA_028868455.1 Burkholderiales bacterium
CCCGTGCTGTCGTATGTACCCACTGCATTTTAGAGACCCCTCGTTTTGACTATGACCGCTTCGCTACGCCAACTCGCTTTGCAAGGTTTGTGCTGTACTGACCCCACTGAAAAAGTGCGCCTGATTCAGGTTTTGTCCAATGCCAGTCAACACGCCCCTGATGTGCAGTGGGCAACAGGGGAAGCGCTCAGCGCACTGGCTTGCGCCATTCCTGGGCGCCCAGCGCAGCCTACTTTGGTTTCACCACAAACGGTTGAGCGCCGTAGCCTGCACACTGTGACGGGGCGCGCCGCCTTAATTCATGCGCTCACCCACATCGAATTCAATGCCATGAAAATAGATTATAATGAATGTCACATTTACGATGATATTCACTATGACGCTCGCTTTCAGCTATATCAGGTTCTCTAGTGCCAAGCAGGAGTTGGGTGATTCGGTCCGACGACAAGAAAAACGTGCTGTTGACTATGCCACCAAACATGGATTGACGCTAGATACACACAGTTATCGAGATTTAGGCGTTTCTGCATTTAAGGGCAAAAATGTAACGGAAGGTAGGCTTGGCAGTTTTCTTAATGCCATCGAAAAAAAAATCATTCCGCAAGGCTCGTATTTGCTCGTGGAGAATTTAGATAGGCTTTCACGTAACGAAGTAGATGTTGCGTTGGAGCAATTACTTTCAATCATTCGTCATGGCATTACGGTTGTGACATTGGATGACGAAAAAGTTTACTCATCAGAAAAAATACGGCAAGACAAGGGCATATCGCTCATCATCTCAATCGCCAGTATGAGTCGTGCCAACGAAGAGAGTGCTGTTAAAGCTGATAGGGTTCATCAGGCATGGGAGGGTAAGAGGGTGCGTGGAGAAATTCTTACGTCAATTGCGCCCGCATGGTTGAAGTTGTCAGAAGACAGGAAGTCTTGGAAAATCTTAGAGAATAAAGCGAATTTAGTGAGACAAATATTCCAACTGGCAATTGCAGGCAATGGCACCCCTACGATTGCTAAGAAGCTAAATGAACTCAAACAGCCAACAATGAAAACAGCAGAGTTTTGGACTTTTGGAACTGTGAATGCAATACTTAAAAACCCAGCAGTTATAGGGTTGTACACACCTAAAAAGGCTATTGGCGCATCATCAATTCCAAATTATTACCCGCAAATAATTAGTGAAACCGATTTCAAGTTAGCTAAAGAGGGAATGGAAAATCGTAGATGGATTGGTGGGCGCAATAGCCATGCTGTTAGAAATCTATTTGCCGGTTTGTGCATTTGTTATAAATGTCGTTCCCCAATGAGAATTGTCAGCGCGGGAGGGAAACATACATATATTCGGTGTTCAGCAGCATATTATGCTCATGGCTGTGATGAGGTTCGAATGCCTTATCTTGCTTGCGAGTTGACGATATTAAAGTACCTTTCAGAAGATTTGTCTGAATTTATGGTGCGGACTCCCATAACGGAAGACGACCCAGCCGTTACGCTAAATGAACAAAAAGTAAGTGTTAACAAACGGTTACAGAAATTATTAGATTTGGCTGAAGAGGTTGAAAATTCAGTAGGTCTGGCTCAGAGAATAAATTCTGCAGAACGAGAGATTAGAGAGTTAGATAAAAAACTGCAAATTGCAAAAAATCCAGCAGACCGAGAAGTAGACAAATTTCTATGGATGCAACTATGGGATAAGCTGGAGGGCTGGGATGGTCCAATTACTGATGTCGAGGAACGTCTACAAATTCAACAGCGTGTTCGCTTGATGATTGATGAGATTGAATTTGATTCCGGTATTGATACGAACGACCCTGCTGTATGTGTCCGGATGTCCGAAGAATTCGGTGGTGATTCGAAGATGCGAAGCATCCATCGTTATATGGAAAAAGTGGGTGGGAACAGACGTAAAAAGAAGGTAGCAAAACTTGAGGAGACAACTTAGTCACTTAACAAGTTGAGTACTGTTGTATCAAGCGCCTTAGCAACCTTATGCAGAACTAGAAGAGAAGGGTTGATAACGGCGCGTTCAATCTGACTGACGTAGGTTCGGTCAATTTCCGCATCGAACGCAAGTGTTTCTTGAGAGAGCTTACGAGCACGCCGAAGCTTGCGTACATTGGTCGCAAGCGTTTGTGTTAGAGAGAGATAGTCATGGTCTAGTCGCACACCCGCAGCATCGTCTGTATGGGAGTGACATTCCACGGATTATTTTCTACAAAACGGCAAAAATCAGAATATAATCTACAAAAATCAACTTAATGGTGGCGTAGATGAAATGTCCATTTTGCTCAGAAGATGTGGCTGAGAATGCAATCAAATGTAGGCACTGTGGCTCAGTAATTGATAAAGTGAAATTTAACAAAGTCAATAACGAGATAAGCGATGTGGCAAGGGCGGCTGAGCTAGAAGAAGTAGGTCTGTCAGACTACTACAAAACGAGCTTTGAGAAAATCGATAAAAATAACGGCGAATTCACAGTCGTATTCAATTGGGCGGCATTTGTATTTAGTGGGTTTTGGTACTTATACAAAGGCATGTGGGGTAAAGGTGCAGTTATGTTTGCACTTGTTTTGCTATTCGGGGGATTACCTGCCCCATTATTTTGGATTTACGCAGGCATTGCTGGAACATATGATTATTATTTGCTTCGTGTAAAAGGCAAGCAGATGTGGTAATCATTATTTAATGGGCTTAACATTAAATAATGGTTCAAGTGAGTTTATTTTAAACATGGTTTGTAAAGCATTTTTAAGAAAAATAATTTGTTGTTTTATTGATTGCAAAAAGCGAATAGGGTGAGATATGGCTGGCGATATGAAAAAATGTCAATTTTGTGGCGAAATGATTTTGGCGGAAGCAGTAAAATGCAGATGGTGCAAGTCGTCGTTGATACAAGTTCAATCGACAATATCTGATACGTCAAAAATCAAAGACCAAACTGGAGCATCGCTACTCTGTGCTTTATTGGGTGGATTCGGAGCACATTGGTTTTATTTAAATAAAATGTCGTTAGGAATTTTATATTTTCTATTTTTTTGGACGGGAATTCCTGCACTCATTTCAATTTTTGACTTCTATCGAATTGCATTTGCAAGCCAAGAAGAATTTGCTCGGAAATATAGCGGTGGAAAAATATCATCCCCTGTTAATCGTTTCGTAAAATTCATCGGTATATTGTTTCCGTTGATAATTTTAGTTGGTATTATTGCTGCGATATGTGTACCCCAATATCAAGCGTATGTTGCAAGGTCAAAAGGTTTAAGTATGTCATCATCTGATGCATATGAAAATTTGCCATTAATTCAGGTTATGGATTTGGTGATGCCTTACGCAGAAAATACAGTGGCAGCAGATCAGATGTATAAAGGTAAAAAATTCAAAATTACTGGTGTAATTTCTAACATTAGCACTGATATTTTGAATGAGCCGTACATCACATTGAGTACGAATGGCGCTGCTTTTTTAGAGCCACAATTCAAATTTGATAGCTCAAATTTGAATTTATTGGCGCAATTACGTAAAGGCCAAGTTGTAACAATGGTTTGTATTGGGGCAGGTGATGTCGTTAAAACACCAATATCTAATTCATGTAAACTTATCGAAGAGCAGAAATCTACTTCTGCTCAAGGACAAGGCGTTTTAACTCAGATGCAAGATGGAAGTGATGTACAAAAACTCAAAGAAAAAGCATTAGATATTTTCCACTCTGAGAAATATTCAAAAGTGGGTATGTTTTGTGATAGCGTAAGCGATGAGACATTGGATAGTGGAAGTTTCGGAACTGAAACTAAAGCTGATTTAAACGGAAGAGTTTTGCCTGCTGTAATTATTCGATATAATTATACGTGCATTAATAGAAGATTTGGTACCAAGAAACAAGAATATACGTGGGTAACTTTTGCTTTCGATGAAGAGTTTAAAATTTATCGTTGTCTTGAGTTAAGTCAATCTGGAACTGAGCCTATTTATGCAGCTGCTAAAAGATGTGGTTTTGTCTCAAGGGATGGAAAATCTCCATTCTCTACTGATAAATCTAATGATAATACGTCAAGTGAAAATACACTAAAACAGGATACAGCAAATACTTCTAGTTCTGCCAATGCAGAACGAGTACAGTCCCAAGAAAATAATTATAATGCAAATATTATCCCACCAAATGCTCCATCCTTAGATTGCACGAAGGCTAAATCAACAACGGAAAAATTGATTTGTTCAGATGTTTCTTTGGCGTCAAGGGAAAAAGAAATGGTTGAGGCATTCCTTCTAGCTAAAGACAACGTTTCCAAAAAAATGTCAATCGATGAATATAAACAATTTATGGCTGAAAATAAATCTCGTTGGATTGAGCGAGAGTCAAATTGTCAAAATAAGCAGTGCCTGAATTCTTGGTTTAATAATCGAATGAGTGAACTTCAAATGTGGATATCTACAGCAGCTATTAGATAGTTTTTTTATGATTTTAAATTGACATCACACACTGTTAGCTTAACTTTTTGGCTATTAATATTGTTTTCCGTTTATTTGACATAGATGGTCAAATGCTAAGCGAGCCATGTATTCTGAAATTGACATGTCGCGAGCACGTGCAAGTAAAATAATTGAGGCATACATTTCATCGGTCACTCGTACACTTATCGTCTTACGCCTTACTTGAAATGCGGATAGCCTCTTTGAATAAGGGCGCTTCCGCATTTTTTTTTGCATCAATTTTTTCTTATTCATTGGTACACGCGGCTATCAACGAACGGCACAGGAGACAGCGGATTGAGCCTCTTTGTCGCATAATTTAGCACCGCTTTCTGGTCTTCGTCAGTAGCGCCAATCAATCGAATGTAGTGCGTTCCACTCGGAATGATATCAAGCCATCTCAGTGCAGCTACTTGTTCAAATTTTTCATGCAATCCATCAGGAACAAAACAAGCAAGATGAAAATGCGGATGCTTCGCAAGTGATAATTCGGGGCAGCCAAAATAATGCATGACTTGTTCGTGTGGCAAGTCATAAAATTTACGCCCATGAAGTCGGCGAAGAACCTCAACACGCCATCTCTTTAGATATTTCATCGCTATTTCTAAAGAGCAGTCTCGATGTGTGTTCAGGGTCACCCAATGTGTGTAATGCTGTTGACGCGCTTGCGCAAGTAAGGCATCTCTGTATCTATGTGTGAACCCTTCAAGAGGAAGTGCAGATGCTGTGCTGGTTGAATTTGTAATTGATTGCATGTATGTCTCCATGTGATTGATGCTGTATTTTATTTGCCATCATATTGATGTGTCCTATAGCTAGTCATACCTACACAATACGCAGTCAAATGATGACTTCGGTTATTGGCAACGCACTCGAAACGGTCTGACAGTGTGAAGAGGCTAATAAATTTGTTTGAGCTTACTTAATAGCCATTAGTTATTTATAAATTTTTCGATTGGAATGTATACATTCCATTTGTGGTTTATAGCCTTAATCAATATGATTTTACGGGGCAACTAGAAGTGAAGAAATTCTATGTGTAAATTGAGTGTTGACGTAATGCACGGCAAGTGGTGGTGACGTGATGAGTCAGTTCATATCCAATGCGATGCACATTGCATGAGGCATTCAATGGTGATGTTTATTTTTTATAATTAGTAAACCATGATTGGGCGGCTTACTCTTGAGTGACACTGACTCAGTCAATAAGGTCTAGTGAAATGTAAAAAATACCCCTGTTTGTAAAATATAAACATGAGAGTTGTTCGAGGTTGATTGTCAATGGCTAAAATCTGCTTAAATCAAAGATGCTTGCTGCATTGATTGTTTGCGGCAATTATTTTTGAAATTTATACTTTAGTTTATTGGCAACCAACTATTTCGTATGTACTATGAGTGAACGTGCTAGGGAAAGGGTGCTTCCCGCTCTAGCTGCTGAAACACACCATCGAGCCAGCGCAACGCTGGTACGTCGTAGACTTCGCAAGTCACTGGTGAGCCAAACGCAATTCGTGCGTTTAATTGCCCAAATTGTTGGGCGTTGCACAATCAGGTTTAGCCTGATTGTGCGGTTCACTTATGCCTTAGGAGGTAACTATGAACGAAGCTGTACAAACACAATCCCCAAAAGCATTCCATTATGCAACCGTAAAAAACACCTTTGAAGTAGCTAAACAAGCCCGCGAAGTTGAATTTCCATCAAGCTATTACGACGAAGCGGTGGGTATTCGTACCAACACTCTTGATGAATGGTTGTTTGAGTACCGTCTAAAAGATGGTGCATCCCCACCTGTGTCTGTCAATGTAGCTCTGCCGAATGAAAACGCGTGGGAAAGTGGCATCAATTGCGATATTTTTGTAAGCGATTTGCCTAAAGTCTGGTTTGGTGGTGCATTTGTTGCGGCGCAACCGAAGAAAATAGGTTGCTCCATTAAAAAACCTTCTCTTGGTAATGCCGATTTAATTTTCGTCGCAGTAAATCTTGCCGTCTTACCAACAGAGAAGATTTTGGCTAACTCATTTACGCAAAAATATTTGGCGGCGGGTGCCTTTTCAAGAGAAAACATCGGTGTTGGTCTCTTAGCATTTCGGCTGCCAAGTAAAAATACAAATGGTCGTTTAGTTTCACTAATGATGAAGGGGTTGCAAACGCTCTATGCTGGTTCGCAGGATTTTTCGAATGTACTTCAAGGATTCGGTAGTTTGAGTTGCGATGCTTTTGTAACTACAAAGCAAGTTTTACCTGAAATAGTTGTCAAACGCTTGTTGGTGCTGGGAGAGGAAACTTTAAAATTTAAGGCGCGTGGATATCTAGGGGTTGAAAATTTCCCGCGTTCTAAAATTTTTTTAGATGTTTATGACGAAGTTCAGGTTAAAAATCTTGATTTACTTGAGCTTAAGGACATTGCAACGGGTACGGAAGTATTTTGCCCAGTGCATGCGGATATAAAAGCTACTGCAAAAATTTTACGCGATAAAAATGGTTTGCCAGTGGTGTGCTGTACGTGCTGTCGTCGAAATTTTGGGGTGGTAAGCGCACGCTCCTATGACTTTACATATTTTGATAGAGTTTTTAAAGACTTGGCTGAGGATGAGGCCAAGGCACGATTACAAGACGGTTTGAGCGTGCGCCAATTCGTCGAGCTTCATGAGAAATTTTTACCCTCTCTACTGCCGATGCGCTTAGGTTTGAATTTTATTAAAAGTGGCAAAGGGACAGGAAAGACCGCGGCGTTAAAAAATTTGGTCGCACAATGTAAAACTGACAAGCAAAAAATTTTGGTCGTGGGACATCGTCGGACATTACTGCAATCGCTCTCAGACAAGCTTGGTTTGGTCAATTACATGCCTACGCAAGCAGAGACAGTGAACGAAGAGGCGGACGATGAGTTGGAGGGCAGTTCGACGGCTGACGTTGCTGGTGATGATGGTATCGCCAATGAGCCATCTGATTTTTATGCTATCAGCCTTGATAGTCTGGGTAATTTAGAACCCGATAAGCATAAATACGACGTGATTGTGATTGATGAAAGTGAGCAGGTGTTTAGCCATCTAATCAGCCCAACCTTGAAGGACAAACGCAAAAAGGTATACCTCACCTTACGTCATTATCTGAAGCAAGCTAAATATGTGTACCTGCTTGATGCGGACTTAAACATGGTGACGATGGACACGTTGTTGCATATGAATATTTCAGGCGATAAGCCGTTTAGCATGCTGGTGAATTATCCTCCTGCGACTCGCGAAGAGAAAACGTACCAGTATGCGTGTGATAAGCAGTTGACCATAGCGTTACTTAGCGCGGTTAAAAGTGGCGACAAGTGCTATGTCGCCACTAACAGCATTAATGAGGTCAAGCGTCTAGCCTTAGCTATTAAAGATGCAAAACCGGATTGTCGAATGATGTGCGTGCATGGGCAAAATTCTCATGCTAAAGAGGTGCAAAATTTCATCTCTAACATTGGTTTTGAGATGGAGCATAACTATGATGTACTAATCGCTTCGCCTGCTTTGGGTACGGGGGTTGATATTAGCTACCGCGACCAAGATGGTAATCCTCGGACTGTGATTAACAAGGTCTTTGGAAAGTTCAAACGTGGCATTACGACGCACTTTGATATTGACCAAGCTGTAATGAGAGTACGTGAACCAGGCGAAGTACATGTGTGGGTGGATGCTTGGAAATTTTTCTATGAATGTGACCCAGTTGTTTTGCGTCAAATGCTTGAGCGCTGCGTGGGTGATACCCATAAGCTGCTTGATTTTGACGATGATGGGACAAAAGTGCTTGCTCCTGAGGATGGACTAATTGACATTTGGGCGCGAATTAAGGCGGTAACTAATGGCTCAAAAAATCAGCTAGCACCTTTATATGAAGGGTTGCGCATAGCAAACGGCTATAGACTAACACCTGTCGATATGGATGAGGGAGCAAGTGTAATCGGTAAGGCTGTAATGGGGGGCGTGGCTGAAAAAGTCAAAGATGCACGTGTCTTAAGTTTACTGATTGCCAATACATTGGACTTCAAGGAGGCAAAAGCGCTATCCAGTAAGGATCAATTTGGTGAGTCGCTCAACGACGCTGAGCGTGCTCAACTTGAGCGATATCGTATTGAAACGTTTTACTGTAAACGTATTGATAGAGATGTAATCGAATTTGATGCAGAAGGAGCAATGCGCAGTAAAGTTGTTAATCTTGAGTATTTGCTTTGGCCTACTCATTGGGTTCAGCAGGTGGATAAAAACGAACTTGATGATGTGATGCCTTTTGATTTACGGTTGGCAGTGCAGAGACGCGATACCCTAGGTTGTGTGTTAACGGCGGCAGGTTTGTTTGATGCCAAAAATGCACGTTTTAATACCGAATACAAAGTTGAGAAATCGCAACTGCGGGATTTTGTGGGTCAGATGGTGTTGCACAAGGCGAAATTTCAGACCTTATTTAACTTGCAATTACGAAACGATTTACAAGAAAAACCAACGCAGCAACTGACCGCAGTTCTAGGGCTAATCGGCCTCCGGTTCAAAGCGCCAGAGCAGCGTGAAGTTAATGGCTACAAAATTCGCAGCTACCAACTTGATGAAGGGTTGCTAAGTGAACTGCAGGCTTTAATTCAGCGGCGTAATAACACTCGATTCGCAAATACTGATGGACCAACGCTTAAGAAAATTATAGTTAGCTATGATGTCAGCGCATCGACGCCATCCAAAAATGAGACTCGCGAAGCTTTGAAGCGCTTAAAACTGAGAAGGGAGGCGACTGAATTGTCTGCCACAGAATCAGGTATACCAAAAGACACCTTGAGGCACGTGGATGATGCCGACAACTCAGACAATGTATTTAATAACACGCATCATGATGAGTTGTCTGGTGTCGTAGGCGAAGATGAGGTGGATGCTAGTCGAAAAAAACTCGCAGAGCTGCTTGCGAAGTGTCGATTGCAGGTTCAACAACAGGCAGAGGTTGCACGCACCTAAATGGTGCGTTTTGGCCGACAACTTGAAGATTGTTTTTATTGGCAATCTGCAAGATTGAGTTGTCTGATGCTCAGTCGGCCAAAAATATGACATGTTTGTGCTGGGTTGAAAAAGAGATGCTCACGCAT
>JAGWUK010000779.1 GCA_028868455.1 Burkholderiales bacterium
GAGATGTCTGGTCCGACGCTGCCGGTTGTTGTTGGCGCAGATAGCGATTCCGGTTGGCGTTCGGGTGTTCCGTGCGATGCACATAGCGCGACAGTTCTTGCAATGCCAACTGATAAACGCCGCGCTTGAATTCAATCACGACATCCAGCGGCACCCAGTATTCATGCCAGCGCCAGGCATCAAACTCCGGATGATTGCTGGCACGCAGATTGACGTCGCAATCGCGCCCCATCATGCGCAGTAAAAACCAGATTTGCTTTTGCCCGCGATAATGCCCGCGGATTTCACGCTTGATGAAATGATCCGGAACTTCATAGCGCAGCCAGTCGCGGGTACGACCAATGACTTTGACGTGCTCTGGCAGCAAACCTGTTTCCTCTTCGAGTTCGCGGAACATTGCCTGTTCCGGCGACTCTCCATATTTAATACCGCCTTGCGGGAATTGCCAAGAGTGCTCGCGCACACGTTTTCCCCACCAGACTTCGTTGTTGGCGTTAAGTAAAATAATGCCAACGTTAGGGCGGAAGCCTTCACGATCCAGCATGTTCAACCTCAAAACTTTCTGTGGCTAAACGGCTTGCTCCTGCGTTTGACTGCGTCTGGTTCGTCGAAAAGCACCGCGTTTTTCAGCGGGCAGCATCAAGCGGGGCGAACAATTCGCGGTTTCCTTCATCAAATGTGCAAAGAGTGGGCGCATTAGCCAGCTAATCCTTTAAAATTGAGTCGATTATAACCCTCCATTTAAAAAGAATCACTGTCATGCGAGCTACACGATTTTTTATTTCCACTTTAAAAGAAGCGCCTGCCGATGCCGAAATCGTCAGTCATAAACTGATGATGCGTGCCGGCATGATCAAGCGTCTGGGTTCCGGTATTTATAACTACATGCCGATAGGCTTGCGCGTGATTCGCAAAGTGGAAAATATCGTTCGCGAAGAAATGAATCGCGCTGGTGCGGTAGAAATGCTGATGCCTGTCGTGCAACCGGCTGAGCTGTGGCAGGAAACCGGGCGCTGGGACAAAATGGGACCAGAATTAATGCGCGTCAAAGACCGTCATGGGCGCGACTACATTATTCAGCCGACTTCCGAAGAAGCGATTACGGATGTTGTGCGTTCCGAAATCCGCTCGTATCGCCAGTTGCCGATTAATTTTTATCATATTCAAACCAAATTTCGCGATGAGCGCCGTCCGCGCTTTGGCCTGATGCGTGGTCGCGAATTCACGATGAAAGACGCGTATTCGTTTGATCGTGATGTCGACGGATTAAAGCAGTCATACCAATTGATGTATGACGCTTACACGAGGATTTTCACACGCTTCGGCTTGCAATTTCGTGCCGTGGCTGCTGACAATGGGGCGATTGGCGGTTCTGGTTCGCATGAATTTCATGTCATTGCTGAAACCGGAGAAGATGCGCTGGTATATTGCCCGACCTCCGACTATGCCGCCAATATGGAAGCGGCGGAAGCCGTTGCTTTGTACGCGCAGCGCGGCGCAGCCAGCGCGGCATTGACGAAAATGGCCACGCCCGGGAAGGCCAAATGCGAAGACGTCGCGGCTTTTCTGAATATCCCTTTGCAGCAAACCGTGAAGTCCATCGTACTGACTGTTGAAGATGAAGAAAAAGGCGAGGCCGGCAAACAGGTCTGGCTGCTGTTATTGCGCGGCGATCATGAACTGAATGAAGTCAAGGCCGCCAAAATTCCTGGTCTGGCAAATTATCGTTTTGCCAGCGAATCTGAAATTGTCGAGTGGTTTGGTACGCAGCCGGGTTATCTCGGCCCTATCAATACCAAGAAACCGGTCAACATCGTGGCTGATCGTACCGTC
>JAGWUK010000780.1 GCA_028868455.1 Burkholderiales bacterium
GTTGCCCCTTTTTCCCCATCAAAACCGGAACGAGCTCATCATAGAGCGCCTGTAGTTCGTCATCTGTATCGACGTCGACAACCTGTACCGTAAATGCATATTCTGAACTATATGATTGCAGCTGTTCGAGCATGTCGTCGCATAAATGGCAATAACTACGTGAATAAAGTGTGAAATGAATCATCGTACCCCCAGTAGGAATTGATTGAGGCATTATAAATCTGTGCGTTCACTATCGGTAACTGCTTCACACAATAAAAAAAGCGGTTCTCAATAGAGAGAACCGCTTTTCCACAATTTAAATTAAATTATTTTACCTGCGGGCGAATCGGAATAAATTGCGAAATATCCCCACGGCGGACAAGTAACACGGTCGATTTTTTTACATCCAATTTTGTGACCATGGCAGCAAACTGTTTCGCATCTTTGACATCCATATTGTTCATTGCCAAAATGATATCGCCAGGCTGCAATCCAACGGCGGCTGCAGCGCCTTCTACAGACTCTATGACGACACCGGTAATATGCAAATCTTTTTTCTGCGTATCGGTCAAGTCAGTTACTGTTATACCCAAAGTATTTGCTGCCTCTTTTTTACTTTTCTTTTCAGAAGCTTGAGCCAACTTATCCTGTTCAGTTTCAGCCACGCCGATTGTCAGATCGCGTACAGCACCTTTTCTCCAAACCTGAACAGTCGCTTTTGAACCTGGCTTCGTGCCACCGACAATCCGCGGCAAATCGCTGGATTTTTCAACAGGAACACCATTGAATTTGAGTATAACGTCACCGTCCTGTATGCCAGCTTTTTCTGCTGGCGCCCCTGCTTCGACACGTGAAACCAAGGCACCCTGTGCTCTTGGAAGTCCAATAGATTCAGCGACTTCCTTGGAAACTTCGCCAATCTGGACGCCAATACGCCCACGTGTAACCTTACCTGAGGATTTCAATTGATCTGCGACCCGCATGGCTTCGTCAATCGGAATTGCAAATGAAATTCCCATATAACCACCAGAGCGGCTATAGATTTGTGAATTAATACCAATTACTTCTCCGCGCATATTTATGAGCGGCCCACCTGAATTGCCAGGATTTACTGCAACATCGGTCTGAATTAAAGGCAAATAGTCACCTGTATCTCGCGCCTTTGCCGAAACAATCCCCGCTGTCACCGTATTTTCAAAGTCAAAAGGCGATCCAATTGCAATTACCCATTCGCCCGCCTTAATTTTGTCTGAATCGCCAATAGTCAGTCGTGGTAGTTTATTTCCATCAATTTTCAGAACCGCGACATCTGTTCTTTTGTCAGAACCTATCACTTTAGCTTTGAATTCGCGCTTGTCGGTCAGCTTCACATAGACGTCAGACGCGCCATCCACGACATGCGCATTTGTCAAAATATAACCATCTTGCGAAACAATAAATCCGGAACCGACACCACGCGGAACCTCTTCTTCCTGTTGTGGAAGCTGTTTACGGCCCTTTGGTGCGGGCATTTGTTTTGGCAACGGCATACCAAAAAAACGCCTGAAGAACTCTTGCATTTGTTCGTCGTCCAGTCCCGTGCCGTTTTGTCCCTGCTGTACCTTTTCCGTTGTACGAATATTGACAACGGCTGGGCCAGTCTTTTCAACCAGATCGGTTAAATCGGGTAATCCAGATACTGCCGCAGTAGCAGCTTCGGCAACCGGTGTCGCATTGATGACCGTCGGTGCAACAATACCAACACATGCTGAAACAAGCAGCGTGCTAACAATTTTCTCAGTTGGGAAAAGTGACTTTAATTTCATGGCGTCATTCACTTATTTTGGTTTAAATTCTATTGAGTTCATTA
>JAGWUK010000781.1 GCA_028868455.1 Burkholderiales bacterium
TGCTTCTCCGTTATATTTATCTAATAAATGCGCAAAGCGTTCAACGACAATTTCGGCCTGTGCTGCACCGGTGTTGGTCAGCAACGCGACGAATTCGTCACCACCGAGGCGAGCAAATACATCGGAATCCCGATAGGCAATTTTCATCTGTTGTGCGAAAGCGATCAATGCCTTGTCACCTTCTGAATGTCCGAAGGTGTCATTGATTTTTTTGAGCTTATCCATATCCATAAATACCAACGACGCAGGCGTATTTTGTCGCATGCTTACATGCAGGCTATGCTGGGCCAATAGCATAAATCCGCGTCGGTTCGAAATGTTGGTCAGGTCATCCAATGTGGCAATCTGTATCGCTGCCAATTCATGTTCCACCATCAACGCCAAATCCTGCAACATCGCAATGTCTTCGGGATGAAAGTCTCTAGGCTGAGTATCAATGATGCACAAAGTGCCCAATTTGCTGCCATTCCCCGCCTTCAATGGATAGCCCGCATAAAACCTGATATGAGGTTCGCCAACAACGAGTGGATTATCAAAGAAACGCTCATCGAGCGTTGCATCTGGAATGAGGAAGGCTTCGTCACCCAAAATGGCATGTCCACAAAAAGAAATGTCGCGTGACGACTCTTTCGCATCCATGCCCATGCATGACTTGAACCATTGACGATTTTCATCAATCAAACTGACCAAAGAAATTGGAACATCAAACAAACGCTTCGCCATACGCGTCATGCGGTCAAATCGCTCTTGAGGAGCAGTATCAAGAATATGTAGCGAACGGAGCGTCTGCAACCGGATTCCTTCGTCTAGCGGAATATCAGGTATTTTCATGGGCGTTTCCTGTTCTTGGTGCTAAATTAGGTACAAAACTCTTGCGCAACAATGGAAATTTTCCACATTGGGCATTCTAACAGCGGAAACTCATGCGGATAAACAACACGCCGTTGCATTGCAACTCAGGACAATTCGAGTACCGTCAAAAATGAAAACCTATTACCGATCATGTTTTATTCAAGTGCCCGGTCAGTATTTCTTTCAGCACCATCAATCCCTGCCTAATTGCAGTGCTATCCATCGATGAAAAACCCAGCAGCAAACCTGAAGCATGAGGTAAATGTTCCGTATTTCTCTCAGCATGGGCGTAATGTGCCAATCCTCGTAATTCCAGGCTGCGTGCAGCACCTTCATCGATTATGCGTTGTTCGCTCCAGTTTTTTTTAAAAAATACAGCGATATCCATGCCGCCGTCTTTGGCACCGCATCGCAGTTCGTCTGACAATTCAGATTCTATTGTCTCTACCAATACCCGCTGCCGTTCGGCATAGACTTTACGCATACGCTTGATATGTCGCCCGAAATGACCTTCTGCAATAAAGTCAGCAAGAACCATCTGCGGCACAATTGCCGTATGTTTGTCGATAATCGACTTGGCCTGTACCAAAGAGTCAACCAGGTTTGCTGGTGCGACCATATAACCGAGGCGCAACCCGGGAAACAACACTTTGGACATGGTGCCGACATAAATTACGCGTCCGTGCCTGTCCAGGCTCTGCAAAGAAGCCAGCGGCGCGCCTGAAAACCGGTATTCGCTGTCATAGTCATCTTCCAGTATCCATGTCTGCTTTTCTTGTGCCCATGCCAGCAGCTCCATGCGCCGTTGCAAACTCATCGTCATCCCCAATGGCATTTGATGCGATGGCGTGACGAATATCATTCTCGCATCAGGAAAATGAGTGCGCCCATACTCCACGTTCAGGCCCTCGTCATCCACAGGAATTGGACAGATGTCCGCTTGCGCTGCATGCAAAGGTGCGCTGGCGCCGCGATAAC
>JAGWUK010000782.1 GCA_028868455.1 Burkholderiales bacterium
GCGACCCTGGCAACACGCAATATCACTAAGCCTTTGGCAGAAGCCGTAGACGTTGCCAGAACAGTTGCTGGTGGAGACCTGACATATCGTTTCGACATCACAACGAAGGACGAAACCGGTCAGTTACTGATGGCGTTGCGGGAGATGAATCATAGTCTAGTGAATATTGTCGGACAAGTTCGCGTCGGCACAGAAACAATCTCCACTGCATCTAAACAGATTGCATCAGGCAATCAGGATCTGTCTTCACGCACAGAAGAGCAAGCCAGCTCGCTGGAGGAAACGGCATCATCGATGGAAGAACTGACCAGCACCGTCAAGCAGAATGCAGACAATGCCCGGCAAGCGAACCAATTAGCAGCGACGGCATCGGATGTAGCGATCAAAGGTGGCACCGTGGTCGCACAAGTAGTTGACACGATGGGTTCCATCAATGAATCCGCTAAAAAAATTGTCGACATTATTTCTGTCATTGACGGCATTGCTTTCCAGACGAACATCCTGGCCTTGAATGCAGCCGTCGAAGCGGCACGGGCTGGCGAGCAAGGGCGTGGATTTGCTGTCGTAGCAACGGAAGTCAGAAATCTCGCTCAACGCTCGGCCGACGCTGCCAAGGAAATTAAAACCTTGATTGGTGACTCTGTTAATCAGGTCGAAGCAGGCAGCAAATTGGTTGATCAGGCTGGCGCAACAATGCATGAGATTGTAGAAAGCGTCCAACGTGTCACCGACATCATGAGCGAGATTTCCGCTGCGAGTCAGGAACAAACCTCTGGTATAGAGCAAATCAATATTGCCATCTCACAAATGGACGAAGTAACACAACAAAATGCATCACTGGTCGAAGAGGCAGCAGCAGCGGCTGAATCCATGCAGGATCAGTCCAGAATTCTTGCACATGCAGTCAGCGTTTTCAAAGTGGATGCGGCTCTCCACACACCACCGGTGGAAACTGAACTGACGTCGTCAATGCATGCAATAGCAAAAATCAAAAAAGCAGCAACAAATCGTGTTTCAAAAGAATTGAAACAACTCGTAATGCCGCCGCGGCGTATGAAACGAGTCGCCAATGGTTCCGATGAGTATGGTGAATGGCATGAATTTTGATTATCGACAAACCGAAATCGATGAACGATATCAGCATTTACTTCGAGGAAAAATCATGATTAAGAGCCCGCAAACCGCACTCATCATTCACAATGACTACGAAGCATCGACGATAGCCAGCGTTACTTTGAGCTGTATGGCAAATATGGACGTATTTACCTGCTGCACCGAACATACCAACCCGGTTGCAATAGAAAATGCTAGCGCTGACCTGATTCTTTTGGATGTCCAGGCATCTGGCGAAACTGACGTAAGTGCGCAGCTTCAGAAAATGACGGCAAAAATGAACTCGCCGGTAATTTTGCTGGTGCCAAAATCGCAGAGCACGTCCATTGACACATCGCGCGTTAAAGGATTTATCGGCACGATCGTCAAACCTCTGGAGCCATTGCTATTCCCGGAGCAGGTATTGCATTTCTGGGAAAAGAAATGGTGTTATGCCGCGTGAGTCACGCGGTGCAGGTCAGAGCACACGGTAAGCCAGACGGTCGAGCCGTGTGCGGCTCAGGCGGCCAAGAAAGCGGCGGACATCCGGTGGATAAGTCGCTAATTGCTGGATTGCCTTGTAATGAATGACAGGCGTGGTATGGCGATAAATGCTGTCGAGTTCAGCCTGGTTTTGCTGCGCCAGCATGTGCTGCGGATCATGGATCAGCAAGGCATTTTCCAGATCAAGACGGAAAGCGCGGGGATTCAGGTTATTCCCTGTCATCAGCGCATACT
>JAGWUK010000783.1 GCA_028868455.1 Burkholderiales bacterium
CGCAGAAAACCGCATGGATTTTGCTGTGTCCGATTCATTTAGCGGTCTGCTCGCCATCAAAAAGTTGGGCTTGGAAAACAATATCAGATTGCTGACGCCACCTTTGCAAAGAACCGAGATTTTTCATTTTTTGCATGAAAAGCATAAAGACCTGATACCAAAAGTCGAGCAAGTCATCAGAAGCATGCAAGCCAGTGGCGAGCTGGAACAGGTACGCAAACAAATCATCGACAAATACCTCCGTCAGACAGATGCGCATCAATAATCAAAATGCCTGTCAATGCCGAAAGCGCTGAGTGAACCCATCGCAGACTGCAGCATCGCGGGCAATTCCGGGTTTGCGCAGGTGAGGCAGATGGCGTCGTACAAGGAATAGTTATACTGGGAAGTAGTATGTGGATATGTTTAAAATTGTCGCAATAAATACGCTGGTTGTATGGCATTCAATGACAATACTCCCCCTAAAAATTGAAATTTCAGCAGGTGACTGAGCGAAACTGGCGCGGTCGTAATCCCGGCATCAGATTCGCGTAAGCGCAACAGTGTCACCCAAAAAAAACAGGGCAAACCATGTTGCGGTTTGCCCTGTGCGTGCGCTATTGCGGCTAATTGCGTGGCTTATTTGCTGCCAGCGGCGGCTTTTGCCTTGGCCTTGGCTGCGTCATAGGCGACAAAGACGCTGAGTTTGGTCGGGTCGATACGACGACGGAAAGCGTCGTTGACCTGATCCAGTGTCAGTGCCTTGATCTTGTCGTCCATTTCTTGCGAGAAGGCCCAGCTGCGTTTTTCAAACAGGTAAGAATTCCAGCCGCCGGCAACGACGGCATCGTTGCTGCGGTTTTGCTGGCGATGTTGCAGCAGGCCGGATTTGGCTTTGGCCAGTTCGTCAGCGGTGAAACCATCTTTGATGGCGCGCTGCAATTCTTCCTGCACATCGGCTTCCACTTTCGCCACGTTTTGCGGGGCGGCGATGGCGCTGATCGTGAAGCTACCGACGGCATCGAAATCGCCAGCGCTGAGACCGGAGCCGCCGCCATACGACAGGCCGTCTTTTTGACGCAGACGTTCCATCAGGCGCGAATTCAGACCCGAGCCGCCACCGAAAATATAGTTGGCGACTTCCAGAGCAGCAAAATCAGGATCGGTGTCTTTCAGCGCCAGATTCATCCGCGCTGTGTAAAAGCCGTTTTCTTTATCCGGTGTGTCAAAGACTTTGCGTACGGCGGGTACATCCGCCATTTTGTTGACCAGACGCGCATACGGTGCTTTGCTTTCCCAGTGGCCAAACGCCTTTTCTATGGCTTGTTTGGTCGCGTCGACATCCATGTCGCCGACGATGGACAACTCGCCGGTGGAAGCGCCGTAGAATTGCTGGTGATAGGCTTTGACATCGTCCAGTTTCAGTGCGCGGATGGCAGCCAGCGATTCGTCCAGCGTATGGGCAGCGCGGAAATCGTCCTTGGGATATGGGTTGAAATACAAGCCCATCGCATTGCTGGCGACTGCGCGCGGATCATGACGCGATGCTTCCAGTCCGACCAGGGCTTGCTCACGCATTTGCTTGAATTCGCTTTCCGGGTAGTTGGCATCTTTCAGGACATGCGCGACCAGTTCCAGTGCTGCTGGCAGGTTGGCCTTGGTAGTCTGGAAAGAATAGATGCCGCCGCTCATTTTGAGCTTGGACATCTCATCAGCCAGCTGCGCGCGGCTGTATTTGCTGGTGCCTGTTGCCAGCATGCCACGGGCAAAACCGGCCACTGTCCGTTTGCCTTCCAGCGATTTTTCGTCGCCCCAGCGTAGGGACAGCGACACATTCACAGTT
>JAGWUK010000784.1 GCA_028868455.1 Burkholderiales bacterium
CGATTGGAAACCGGCCGTACCCACCAAATTCGCGTGCATATGATGTCTCAGGGGTTTCCACTTGTTGGCGATCCTCTCTATGGTAAGCAGCATCTGGCGCGTTTTTTTCCACGGCAGGCTTTGCAGGCCAGAAAATTAGGATTAATTCATCCTGATTCTGGCGAGGTTGTCGAATGGGAAGTGCCGGTGGCAGAGGATTTTTCTACGTTACTTCAACAGGCCGGAATCGTTTTGCCATGATCTTTATGCGCAAAGCGTTGCCATTTTCTGTGATTCATGCTGATTTAGGTGGTTTGGCTGAGCGTGTCAGTGGATTCACAACAACAAGGTCCGGCGGCGTCAGTTTGGGTTGTTTTGGTGATGGTCAGGGCGGTGGCGGATTAAATTTAGGAATGCATGTTGCTGATTGCGAGCAGAGTGTCGCAATCAATCGTGCAAAATTAAATTGCATTCTGCCTTCTGATGTCATGTTCTTTTCACAAGTTCATGGCAATATAGTGTTGAATGCTTCTGATATTTCCGGTTCAGCTACCGGCGATGCGGTATTTGCCGCGCAGCCAGGTATTGTTTGCGGTGTATTAACGGCTGATTGTTTGCCAGTTTTGCTTTCTGATAAAAATGGGAAAGTCGTTGCTGCCGCGCACGCCGGTTGGCGTGGTCTGGCTGGAGGTGTTCTGAAGAATACGGTCGCGGAGATGCGTGCAACAGGTGCAGATGAAATTGTCGCGTGGTTGGGGCCGGCAATTGGGCCTGAGAAATTTGAAGTGGGTAGGGAGGTCTTGGATGCTTTTTCGGATGGCACGGGACGAGTCCCTGAGCCGTATAATTATTTCGTTCCGAGAGATCAACGGCGTTACCCTGGCAAGTATTTTGCTGACATTTATGGGTTAGCTCGAGCTTTGTTGAAAAGTGAAAATGTAAGTCAAGTGACGGGAGGGACTCGTTGCACTGTTACTGACGAGGCTAACTTTTATTCGTATCGACGCGACGGTGTTACGGGGAGAATGGCCAGCCTGATCTGGATTAATCCAAGTTAGTTGGTGCACTGTCCTGATTGTCTTTGACATGCATCGTTGCGCGTTCATGTTGCAGTGCAGCTTGCTTTGTAGTGCGCTCACGCTTGCGCTGAGATGTTCGCATCAGGTATAAGAGAATTGTTAACGGAAATACGCAATAGAATAAAAATGTCATTATCCCTGCCACGACTGAGGGTCCAGTTAATGCCATTAGCAAGACAACGTAAATCCAGGCGATAGCGACGATGTACATAAGTTCTTTAATTTTTTTTGAAATTGCATTAAATGGCCCGACGTATCAAAAGCCAAAAAATATCCGCAACAATACGCGAAAATCAGGAGGCACGCATGAAGACTTATGATCCTCAAGCTATGTACTCCGAATGGATGTCACAGCTCGTGAATCAAAAACCGTGGCAGGAATGGATGAAGCCTGCCACGACATTGGCAGAGCCGCCAATGCTGGATGCCCTTAAGGAAATGGGTGCTCAGATAGATCCTGCAACCATGACTCGTTTGCAACGAGAATATTTGGAGGAGCTTGGGAAGCTTTGGGGGGATTTTGCGATTTCAAAAATTCCTGATTTAAAGGATAGACGGTTCTCGTCTCCTGATTGGCATAATCATGCCATGCACTCTTACAGTGCAGCATCGTATTTGTTAAATGCACGGTTTTTAATGTCAATGGCCGAAGCTGTGCAAGCAAGTCCGAAAATAAAACAAAAAATAAATTTTGCGGTGCAGCAGATGATCGATGCCGCGTCGCCAGCCAATTTTTTGGTAACCAATCCAGAAGCGCAA
>JAGWUK010000785.1 GCA_028868455.1 Burkholderiales bacterium
TGCGTCGGCGGTGTTGGCTATCTCAAAGTCCTGTCCCAGCGCGGCAATTTTTCCAAGAACGGACGGATACGCCATCAGGTAAGCCTGTACACCAGCTGCCGTCTCGGCGACCCATGCACTTGCTGGCGCCATTTGCAAACGACGACGAAATAATTCCAGCGGCTCTACCATCGCAGGGACATAGGCTTCTGTCTGCACCTGAAACACCGCAGGCAAATCATTCTCTTGCATTGCGCGTATCAACACCTGCATATCAGCCCGGCTTATTTCTTTTCATCTGTTTTATCGCTGGCACTGGCATCCCCCTCAGCTGCGGGTTCCGCCTTCTTGATTTCCGGCTTCACGATTTCAATTTTATTTTCGCGCATATAGTCGTTCATTTCTTTCCAGCCGGCGTAGATCGACGCCCTGCTGGCATCCGGGTTCAACGTATAGCAGTCTTCTATAGCGCGTCCCGCATGTCTGCATGCTGCGCCGGTGGCTCGGGCATCGGCGTCTTTGGCCGCAGCATCTTTGGCCGGGTCTGGGATCCCCAGGCGGTCACACCCGCTTAACATGGTGAGTAACAGTAAAGACAATCCCAGGGAGTTACGAAGCTGCATGGGCGGCACCAGTCAGAAGAAAATGAGAACAGACGAATGTGTGGCAGCTTTCACAGTTTTGCCGGTACACCTAACGCCACATTCGTCCGGCGATGACATCATCATACCCCAGTCACCTGCGCGGCAAAAGTTCGATAACGGCAAACGCAGGAGAAAGAGGCTGCGTCAAGCTCCTGACGCCAAGGGCATGGCGTCGCATGCTGCCTCTGAAAATACAGGCCAATATCCGCTGTTTTTTGGCAGATACCTGCCTGCATCTGGGATCGTGCAGACGTAGAAGCTTTCTGTTACGGTACAAATTGACATGGGCTGTGTATGACGCGGCACTGATTCGCATGTCAGTATAGGCAAAACTTTTTTCAGGAGAGATGATGCGTACCACGATTCGTTACGATTTTCGCAGTGACACAGTCACCCGTCCCGGCGCAGCCATGCGTGCCGCTATGGCAGCCGCTGAAGTGGGCGACGATGTGTTTGGCGACGACCCCACCGTACACCAGCTGGAAAACCTGGCCGCCCGCATGCTCAACAAAGAAGCTGCTCTGTATTTACCGACAGGAACGCAGGCGAATCTGATTGCGCTGATGGCACATTGCGAGCGTGGCGACGAGTATATCGTCGGCCAGAAAGCGCATTGCTATCGCTGGGAAGCCGGTGGTGCGGCCGTCCTCGGCAGCATTCAGCCACAGCCGCTGACTAATCAGGCGGACGGCACGATATTACTGGCTGACATTTTGGACGCCATTAAACCCGACGACCCGCATTTTGCCCGTACCCGCTTGCTGGCACTGGAAAACACCACGGGCGGCAAAGTGCTGCCGGCGCAGTATGTCAACGCAGCTACTGCCTTGGCGCGCCAGCACGGCCTGAACACACATTTGGACGGGGCGCGGCTGTTTAATGCCGCCATCAAATCAGGCGTGGCCGCCAGCGCACTGGCAGAAAATTTCGATTCGGTTTCGGTTTGCCTGTCCAAGGGACTTGGCGCACCGGTCGGCTCGGTTTTATGCGCCTCCGCCCCGTTGATTGCCAAAGCCAGACGACTCCGAAAAATGCTGGGTGGCGGCATGCGCCAGGCGGGCATCATCGCAGCCGCCGGGATTTATGCCTTGCAACATCATGTCGAGCGACTGGCCGACGACCATGCCAACGCCACCCTGCTGGCGCAAGGACTGAGCGCCTATCCTGTGTTGACATTGAGCATGCC
>JAGWUK010000786.1 GCA_028868455.1 Burkholderiales bacterium
TACGAGGGCATCGTTTACCTGGGGGAATCCAACACGCGCAAAATATTCACGTGCTGCTTGATTGGATAGCAAAACATTGCCATCGGTGGTCGTGACTAAGGTCGGATCAGGCAGGCTGGCCAGACTATCACTTACAAATTGACGCAGATCACGTACTCTTTGCGCAGCGCTATGCATGGCATTGATGCGCTGCTCCAGAGTGTCATTGCGCGTTTTCTGCTGATCTTCGTCGTCTTCATCTATCAGCTCAGGAAGTAGATGTGGTTCGCTATCGAGTAATTTAAACTCCTCACCAAGGTAGGAAATCGCAGCTTCCAGGCGACGCCAACTCCATAAAGGGTAAGCAATCACCAATGCCAGAATTGTTGCAGACGGTGGCAACCAGTATCCTGCATAGCGCATCGCGCCAAAGCTGATCGCAATGATTGAAATCAATAATGCGCCAGTTGCCATTAGCGCTCGTCTTGGTGAAAGATACAGATATGCCAGAAGCACCAGTATGACAGCGACGACGTTGTACAACATTGCCCGCAACTGAGAAGCGATAGTGATATACCGTTCATCCAGCAAACTGGCGAGAATATTTGCGTTGATTTCGACGCCGGAAATCACACCTTCATTCGCGGACACTGGTGTCGGAAAAGAGTCCGCCATTCCGAGGGCGGTTGGCCCGACAAGCACATATTTATTTTTAAAAAAACTGGCGGGAACTTCCCCGCGCAGGACGGATACGTAAGGCACAGTTCTGAAGTGCCCGTGGCTACCGTAAAAAGGGATGTGCATTTGATAATCCCTTTGCCAAGTACCAGATTCCACTTTCCCATTACGTTTAGAAACGGGTAATCGTGCGCCCGGTAAATGGACTTCGGTTCCGGGCGCGATTGTTTTACCGACGTCTTTGATTGCCAGAGAAAAGTGCGGCCACCATTCTCCAGCAATGCCTTCACGTAAAAAAACACTGCGCACTACACCGTCTTTATCAAGCTCAAGGTGAATATGTCCCAGTTGCCTGGCGACGTTGGAAAATAGTGGAAGGGGGCGGGCGGCAAATAGGCCATTTCCGGCATTTTCCGCGATAACCGGAAGAACCACTTTATTGCTTTGCGCGATTGCTTCTGCGAGCCTTTGATCACCGTCTGTGCTCTCTTCCGATGGAAGCGATTCTGCTTCGCTAAACATAATGTCTAGCCCGATGACTAATGGATTTGCTGCATTGATTTGCTGAATGAGTTCGGCGTGGCGCTTTCTTGGCCATGGCCATTTACCGAGCTCATTCAAACTATAGTCGTCAATGCCAACAATAATAATGTCATCGCGTGCATCTTGAGGGCTGAGTTGCATTAACCGGTCATACAATACCTGATCGACACGCTCCAGCGTTCCAAACCAAGACAATCCTGCGGTCAAAGTGATCAGTAAAAGGCTTAGAACCAGCCACTCACGCAAGGCGATCCGGTCAACTGCAGGCTGATCTGCTTTCATCGGATTTGCTGTCAGAAGTTGGTGCCGACTACACCACCATCAGAACTGACAGGTTCTCCGTTACCCGTAGTCCAGCGTGGCAATATGGTAATGCTTTGCGTGGCCGAAAAGGCGCTGGTATAGCCATCAGCATCGATTGAACGCACTCGGATAAAGTATCGTCCTGCTTCAGGGCGAGGGATTTTTAGTTCGGCCTGGTCTAAATTTTTATTCAGATATAAAGTTCTGAAAGCTTCATCTTGACTGATCTGTATCAGGAATTTTTGCCCCGGTTCAGAGGACCAGCTGAATGAGAGTTGGCTGCCACCTGTATCCTTGATTGGAGA
>JAGWUK010000787.1 GCA_028868455.1 Burkholderiales bacterium
GGTTTACTGCAGGCCGTGCGGCGTCGTGACAAACTGAGCAAGGCTGCCTGATTGTCAGGGCAGTGATGCCGGCTGTTGCGCGCTGCCCACAGTTCAGCCTGTTAGTTTGCCGAGGCGCCGGGCGAGCAATCCGCGACTGCAATGCCCGGTTGTCAGCCTGGCGTCAAACACATCACTTACACTGGACGGCATTGCATGAATGTGTGTGCGCTGTCCAGACAAGATTTTTCATCATTTGCGTTTTCCCTGTACCGTAGAATCTGCCAGCATGAATGCCTACCTCCATCCTCAAGCCAAAATGAACGACATCAGCGACGACAAAGACCAGAGCCTGCGTGAAGACATCCGCCGCCTCGGACGCATACTGGGCGAAACAGTGCGCCAGCAACACGGTGACGACGCTTTCGATCTGATCGAAACTGTGCGCCAGAATTCGATACGCTTTCGCCGTGATGCCGATCAGGCTGCCCGTGCCGAACTGGAATCGACACTGGATACACTGACCAATGACCAGACCACGCAAGTGATACGCGCTTTCAGCTATTTTTCGCATCTGGTTAACTTGGCAGAAGATCAGCATCATATCCGCCGAACCCGCGCGCATCAGATTGCGGGTTCCGCGCCGCGTCAGGGTAGTCTGGCGCATACGATAGAAGCTTTGTACCGCACTGGTCACAGTTCACAACAATTGCTGGATTTTTTTCAGACTGCCCAGGTGTTTCCTGTGCTGACGGCGCACCCGACTGAAGTGCAGCGCAAGAGTATTCTGAATTGCCAGATGGTGATCACCCGTTTGCTTGATGAGCGTGATCGCATGCAACTCACGCCCGAAGAAATGGCGGCAAATGAAGAAGCACTGGGGCGTGCCATCCTGACTTTGTGGCAGACGCGCATGTTGCGCACATCCAAGCTCTCCGTCCTGGACGAAGTCGAAAATGGTCTGAGTTTTTACGACTACACGTTCCTGCGCGAATTGCCGCATCTGTATGCCGGACTGGAAGATTTGCTGAGCAGCAAAGACGCCAGCCTGAAACAGAATGAATTGCCGAGTTTCATGAAAATGGGAAGCTGGATAGGCGGCGATCGCGATGGCAATCCTTTTGTCACAGCCAGCGTGCTGGAAAAAACGCTGGCGATGCAAGCCACGCGCGCTTTTAAATTCTATCTCGAAGAATTGCATACGCTGGGTTCGCAATTGTCGATGGCAAACTTGCTGGTGCAAGTATCTGACGATTTGCTGGCTTTGGCGCAACGCTCGCCGGACCATTCCCCGCATCGTTCCGACGAACCCTATCGTTTGGCGATCAGCGGCATTTATGCACGTCTGGCGGCGACATATAAAGAATTGCTGGGACTCGAACCTGTCATTCATCCTAGCGGCCCAGCACCCGCCTACAATACAGCGGAAGAGCTCAGTGCTGATCTGGATATCGTTCATCAGTCCTTACTGGCAAATGGTTCGGCTGCGATTACGCGCGGCCGCCTGCGGCATTTGCGACGTGCCGTCAGCGTCTTTGGCTTTTATCTGGCACCAGTGGATTTGCGTCAGAATTCCGATGTGCACGAGCGCGTCGTGGCTGAACTGCTGCAAGCAGCTCACCCCGAAATCCGTTATCTGGAACTGGATGAAGAGCAACGTATCGCTACGCTGATACAAGAGATCGGCTCTTCCCGTCCGCTGGCATCGCCTTATCTGACGTACTCCGAAGAGACACAATCCGAGCTGGCTATTTATCGTGCGGCTTGCACAGCACAAAAATGCTATGGCAAAGGCGCTGTGCCGAACTGTATCATTTCCAAAACGGA
>JAGWUK010000788.1 GCA_028868455.1 Burkholderiales bacterium
ATTTCGCTGGAATGCCTGGTATCACAAAACTGGAGACACCAAGAGATTGGGGCAAAATTATTGCATCTCAGGCAGCTGACTTGTCGGAAATCAAAACATGGTATTCAAATTTTATGTCTAGCTATTGTTTTGAGGGAAACATCATGCGGAACAATTCTGATTTATCGGGCCTTAGAGGGGTCATCAATTCGACCATGGCATAGCAGGCAATGAGAAATTTATTCTTTTGCTTGGCTGCTTTCTTTTCGTTATTTCCCTACATACAGATTATTCCACTAGACACCTACACACAGCCCTATGCATTCATATTCAGCTTGATATGTTTTTTATTTTGCGCGCAGACTTTCTTTGATAGATGTTTGCGAATCGAGTCTTTTTCATTGCTTCTTTTTTTCTTGTTTGGTTTTTTGATATTTTTAATCTCATCACTGCCAAATTTCTCGCCTCAAGACTTAAAGGCTCTGCTGATTTACATATCGCCATTGTGCTTTTCAGCTACATTTTTTGTTTTCTCATTGGAGCGACCCGATTTATTCCACAAAATTGTCAAAATTTCTGCATTGATTTGGATCTCGGTGGGGTTGGCTCAATATTTTATTTCACCCAATCTGTTCGCGGGACTCGTAGGAGGCTGGGGCGAGGCAGCCGGTGGCATCGTTGAATCTGGGCGAGGGGTTCTTGGGTTAGCGCCGGAGCCTACTCATTTTGGATTTCACATGCTTCTCCTTGCCTCAATTTTATACATTCTGAAATCCAATCGATTGCTGATTGCTCTCTGTATATTTTCTTCGATATTTTTGGCGCGCTCTTCGAGCGCCATACTTGCCATGGCAATCGGTTTGTTTCTTTGTTTGCTGGTTAGATCTCGCATTCTATTTTTCTTGCTGTCTATTTCTATTCTTCTGTTTTTTGTTTTTGGTCGCACTGATTTTACGACTGAACAGCCCGGAGAAGATGCAAATCGCATATTGCTTTTATTGTCTTTATTCTTGAACAATCCCACTGATTTTTTGATGATCGACGGCAGCATCAATTTGCGAATCGGAGGCATCATTGTCGGTTATGATCTCATTTTAGACTCCTGGCTTTTACCAAATGGCATGTCTAATTTGGATTGGATCGCACGGTCTAGGGAAATATTAAATCCAAGACCTTGGCTATATGACATCAGCGATTCTGGTATCCCTTCTGGGTATTTGATAGTCATCTATCAAGTGGGTTTTATTGGATTCATGTTTTTGCTTCCGGCCATTTATCGAATTTCATCTGCTGCCAGATCTGCTCTAGGCACATGGATTGTATTCACCGCTCTTTCCATTTTTTTAGGCCAATACATGATATCCAACCCTGGCTTTGGTCTATTGTATGGTTGTGCAGCAGCTGAATGGTTTCGAAAACGTCAAGCGGCGTCGAATTTTGATTGATATTGAGGTATTATATGAATGTATTGATTACTGGTGGAGCTGGTTTTATTGGTCAAAAGGTAGCTCATGCCTTGTTGGCGGAAGGCAAAACAAGTCACATTCGCATTTTTGACAATTTCAGCCCACAAGTTCATCAGGACGCCAGTCTCCCGGGCTACTTGACAGAGCGCTGCGAAATTATCAAGGCCGATATTCGCGATCGCGATGCATTGAAGCAAGCCTTAAAAGGTGTTGATCAAATCATTCACTTGGCTGCGGAAACCGGAACGGGGCAGTCGATGTATGCCTTGAGCCATTATTTTGATGTGAACGTTCAAGGCACTGCACTGATGCTCGACATCTTGCAGAATGATGATCCCGCACCTGATTTGCGCAACATC
>JAGWUK010000789.1 GCA_028868455.1 Burkholderiales bacterium
GGCTGCCTTGGTAACTTGCCTCAACCGACGCAAAAATTCCGCAGGCTGCAATCCCGGATTGCGACTTTGTACAGGCTCCACTAATACCGCTGCAAATTCGCCCAATCGGCTGCTTAATTGCGTCAGCGCATCTTCCGAACCATATTCAAAAAATGCCAGATCACTTACCATCCCTGGCGTAATGCCCGCGACACGAGGCTGCACCATCCATGGATCTTCGCCAACATCGCCCAAAACGCCATCAAAATGACCGTGATAGCTGTCCTTGAAGACCGCAACTTTGCGACGCCCTGTCGCGGTTCGCGCAAGACGTAATGCAGTCATAATCGCTTCTGTTCCTGAACTGCAGAAGCTCACCCGTTCAACGCCAGTCAATTCGCTGATTAACTCTGCAACCTCGCCAGCGGTATCAGATTGTGGTCCTATACGCAGACCACGAGACATACTTTCGGAAAGTGCTTTTTTTAGAAATGCAGGTTCATGACCAAAAAGCTGGACACCAAAACCCATAGAAATATCGACATACTCGTTACCATCGATATCCCAGATTTTGGCCCCATCAGCGCGTTGCCCAACAATCGGATACAACATTTCTTTAATTGAAAAACGAAAACCTGCCGAGGCACGGCTGTCCGCAAGTACTTGTCTATACCGTTGTGCATGCTGTTTCGACAATGCTGTTCTTGCACAATAATCTGCGCAAAACAAATCGAGATGTCGGCGCTGCTGTTCACTCAAATTATTGGTTAATGATGTCTTCGGTGGGAGTGCTCGCGCAGGTACAGGCGGAACATTGGACGTCGTTGTTGGTGGTGGTGGTGCCGAATTATCTGCTTCGCTTTCAGCTCTGGCGACGAGACTTTTTTCTGCCAAAAAGGCAGCGACAGCATCAATTGTTGAAAGATTTTCAAAAAATGATCTGACCGGGATTTTGATCCCAAACTCGCTTTCTATACGACCGACCGCCTGCATCAATATCAGCGAATCAGCACCGATTTCCAGCAAAGGCGTGGACGCGTCGATTTTCTCAACGTTAATCGCTAATAAATTCGCGATTAGAGCAATGATGCGTTGACGAATCTCGGCAATTGTTTGTGGCACAGAAGCATTTCTGTTTGCAATTTCAATGTTTAAGCGGCTGATCGATTCAGTGGAAACTGGTGTTTTGCGAAGCTCGGCACCAAAATCAGATATGGAAAAACTTTCCGCCCCGATACGCAAAGGAAATACATCTTTGGCAAACGGATATAGCGGCAAAGCATCGCCTGCTGCTTGTCCCGCTACATGTGGAAATTTTAGCGGTACACCTGAAGCATGCAATTGCGCGATCGTATTTAAAAAGCCTGCGCAATCATCCGAGCCTAAGCCAACACCTTGCAATGTTCGCAGTTGCGGCACAATATCGTCGACCATACCGGACAGTACTGGCAATATCCCCAACTCTATCGTCGTGTCTACACCAGCTTGTCCCAGAGCCTTCATATTGCCAGCAAATTGCACTGCCTCCCTGGTATGTCGAATCCAGTATTCCACGTCATACACGTGCCGAGAAGGAAATAATTCGCCAGTCAGATTGGAGCAAACAGGTAACTCGAGCGGTCTCCATTGAACGCTCTGCAACGCCTGACGATATGCATCCAATATCGGTTCCAACAAGACGGAGTGAAATGCCGTACTAACTCTCAAAGTGCGCACTTTAATGCCATCAACTTCCAGGCGCTTTGCCAGGCTTTGCACTGAGTCACTGGCGCCAGAAATAGTAATTGCTTGCGAACCGTTAATTGCTGCAATATTTAAT
>JAGWUK010000790.1 GCA_028868455.1 Burkholderiales bacterium
AATCAAGGCGAGATTCTGAAATACATTCGTCATTGTGCGACGAAATATGGCATGTATCCGTTCATGCGTTTTAATTCCAAAGTGATGGAAGCGACATTCAATGCCGAAAAAGGCGAGTGGTTACTCATCATTGAAGGCGGTGAGTTAGTCCGCGCTAAAAATGTGGTCGCAGCACCGGGGCCATTTGCTGATCCAAAAGATCCACACATCAAAGGTTCAGAGAGTTTTAAAGGCGCAATCATTCATACTGCACGTTGGGATAATACCGTCGAGCTGAAAGGCAAACGCGTGGCATTGATTGGTACAGGTGCAACAGGTGTACAAGTTGGTCCAGCAATTGCGCCAGAAGTTGCTCATCTGACCGTGTTTCAGCGTACCGCAAACTGGATCATGCCACGTCCAAATCCTGATCTGACTGAAGCAGAGAAACAAGAGAGCCGCGATAATCCACTCAAGATGAAACTGAACCGGTTGAGTAATTATTGGCTGAACGAAGCGACTGCGCCATTCCTGATTCTGAAATACGATGCGTTTAAATCAGTGCCGTCGAAGATTTCTAATGATTACCGCAAGCGTAAAGTGAAAGATCCTGAACTCCTGAAAAAACTCACACCCAACTATAAATTTGGATGTAAGCGTGTACTGGTTTCGAGCGACTGGTATCCAACCATGCAGCGCGAGAATGTGACGTTAGAAGTGACGGGCATTAAACAAATCACGCCGACGGGTATCGAAATGGTCGATGGTCAGTATGTCGATGTAGACGTGATTATCTTTGCAACGGGTTATGAAGTGCGTAACACGGGTGCGCCATTTGCTGTGCATGGCCTCAACAATGCATCACTGGATGAGAAGTGGAAAGACGGTGCCGAGGCGTTTGACGGTATCGCGACCAATAATTTCCCAAATATGTATTTCTTGGTCGGTCCATTTACAGGGCCGGGTCATACGTCAGTCATCGCCTATGCTGAAGCGCAAATTGATTATGTCTGGCAAGCGATCGAACTGCGTAAGCAGATGAACCTGAAATACATTACTGTGAAGCCAAAAGTTGAAGCAGGTTTTGTGAAAACCATGGATCAACGTAGCGAACATACGGTCTGGAAATCAGGTTGTGCAAGCTGGTATCTCAGCCCGAATGGTCGCAACAATGTCCTCTATCCGGGCTTCAATGCAGAATATCGTATGCGCATTATGCGTTTTAATCCTGCGAATTATGTGTTGATCGGTGCAGATAATCAGCCTGTGAAACCTTCATTGCGTGATCATTTGAGCACGGTGAAGATGGCATTGACTGCTTAACGGTCTTGCAAACTCATGCTGTAAAATAAACCATGTTGTATGATGAAACCGTCTGTTTGAATGAGCAGGCGGTTTTTTAATTTCTGAAAAATTTGAGTCTAAATATGCCTAAAGCCATCGTGCGTCATATCCTCGTCAAAGATCGAGCGCTCTGTGAGCAGCTCAAGACACGTCTTGCCAAAGGCGAGGACTTTGCCAAGCTCGCTAAGCAGTTTTCGACCTGTAACTCGGCGAAGCGTGGTGGTGAGTTGGGTGAAATCAGTAAAGGGCAGTTGGTACGTCCGATTGATAACGTGGTATTCACTAAAGCAGAACATGTCGTGCATGGGCCTGTGAAAAGTCAATTCGGGTTTCATTTGGTTGAAGTGAAATTTCGCTATTAGTATTGCTAAAGGGCTTTGATTTTTTTAATCGGAAATATGAATCATTATTTTAATTTTAACTAAAATGAACGATAATCACGCAAACGCTACGTCATCGATTAGATTTGCCTGT
>JAGWUK010000791.1 GCA_028868455.1 Burkholderiales bacterium
CAACGCGTACGGCGCATCGTACAGGATTTACGCGACTTTTCTCATGTCGGAGAAATTGAAAGACAGCTGAGTAATCTGCATCATGGACTCGACAGCACGCTGAATATCGCGAGTGTCGAAATCAGGAACAAGGCGCAAGTCATCAAGGAATATGGCGACATCCCCGACATCCTCTGTGTCGCCGCTCAGATCAATCAGGTCTTCATGAATTTATTGATCAACGCTGCCCAGTCGATTGAACAAACCGGCACGATCACGATACGCACGGGCCAGGATACCGATCATGTCTGGATAGAAATCGCCGATAGCGGTTGCGGAATCCCAGAAGAAAATCTCGCGCATATCTTTGAACCATTTTTTACTACCAAACCGGTCGGCACCGGAACCGGTCTGGGTTTGTCACTGTCCTACGGCATCATTCAGCAACACGGCGGCAAAATCGAAGTCAACAGCAAAGTAGGGAGCGGTACCACTTTCCGCATCTGGCTTCCCAAAACACCAGCGCTGTCGCTGTAAGCCATGCGCGGCAACTGACTGTCGCTTTATTGGCTAACCTACCACCATGCGGCAGGATGGCTCCCCAACACTGCCGCAGGATAAGCAAAACGTGCCGGCGTTGCCGACATTTTTTCCACCGGGCGAATAGCGCTCATCGTGCCGAAGCCGGATTGACCGGTATCCATCCATGTCGCAATTTCTGCCGGCGTCAGTTCGCTGGAAGCATCATGCAAACCGCGCCTTTGCATGCTTTGCAACCAATGTCCGGTCTGCGCCAGCGATACCCGGACATGCCAGCTACCGCCTTCGTGTGCACGCCTGTGCAATGCCAGCATCGTGGCATACGCGGCAAGATAACCCGTTGCATGATCCAGCGCCTGACAAGGTAACTTACCGGGTCCGGCCAGACCAGCCGCCACACCTTCTTCATAAGCGATACCGGTTGCTGACTGCACCAGACTATCGAATCCGCGCCGCTCAGCCCAAGGTCCGGTATGTCCATACGCCGACAAGCTGACGCAGATGATGCCCGGTCGTATCTGACTCAGTTCCCGCGGAGAAAACCCGCGCCCCGCCAAAGCACCGGGGCGATATGCCTGCAAAAACACATCCGCATTGCGGATCAGATCGCATAATTTTTCACGACCGGCCAGATCGCGCAGATCCAGCTCGGCACTGCGTTTTCCGCGTCCGGTATCCATAACCAAGGGCAAGATGTTGGGCAAATGTGCGGCACTGATCGCCAGTACATCGGCGCCATGCTGCGCCAGAGTGCGTGCCGCTACAGGCGCTGCGATCACGCGCGACAAATCCAGAACCCTGACATGGCTCAAAGGTCGCTCAGGTTGCTTCGCCGAATGCAGGCCAAACCCGGATACGGCAGGCGCTTCATCGATCTTTTCAATGTCAAATAATGGCAACGCAGCGATGGCCTTGGCCTGCGGATGTACGCGCCACTCTTCGTATGTGCGTATCATGGCGGCACACAATCCCTGCTCTGCCAATGTCGCATCCAGTGTTGCGGCATCCCAATGGCTGATTGCCTGTGCGACCGATGCGCGATCTGCCTGACAGTTTAAAACGCGAGTGACACCGGCACTGTGGTGCGGGAAATTGGTATGTAATTGCAGCCAGCGGCCGTCGCCGGCCTGATAGTATCCGGCGATAGGGCTCCACGGGTCGGCCGGTGGCTGACCGTTCAGACGTAAATAACGTTCGCTGCGAAACATCGCCAGCGCATGCCGCCGGTCGACGTCGATCAGTTGCGTTTCGCCAGTGCGTTGCTGCCAGATTTGTGC
>JAGWUK010000792.1 GCA_028868455.1 Burkholderiales bacterium
TGCGCAAACACCTGGAATGCGCACGATTTTTCTATCCGTTGGCGCTGCAATCACGCTAGCGTTAATGGTAGGAATTTGGCTCTGGAGTCAACAACCGGATTACAAAGTACTCTTTTCAAATTTCAATGATCGCGATGGCGGTGCCATTGTCGCCTCATTGCAGCAAATGAATGTTCCGTATAAGTATTCTGATGGTGGCAGCGCCATACTTGTGCCGGCGGACCAGGTGCATGATGCAAGATTGAAACTGGCAGCGCAGGGGCTCCCAAAAGGTGGCAATGTTGGTTTTGAGCTGATGGAAAATCAGAAACTGGGTATTTCTCAATTTTTGGAACAAGTTAACTTTCAACGCGCTTTAGAAGGCGAATTAGCGCGCTCCATTCAAGCCGTTTCTGCGGTACAGACCGCACGGGTTCATCTCGCCATTCCAAAATCATCCGTATTCATCCGCGACCAGCAAAAACCAACTGCATCCGTTTTATTGAATCTGTATCCGGGCCGTGTTCTGGATCACCAACAAGTCTCTGCCATCTTGCATCTGGTTGCCAGCAGCGTTCCGGAACTTTCTGCAAAAAGCGTTACGATCGTCGATCAAAACGGCAATCTCCTTTCGGACACATCCAAACAAAACGGAAACAATAATTTAGATCCATCTCAGCTGAAATACATAGAAGAATTTCAGAAAAATATCGTTGCCCGCATTGAATCCATCATTTCGCCGATCGTTGGTAGTAACAATGTGCGCGCCGAAGCAACTGCCGATATCGACTTTTCGAGGAGCGAACAAGCTGCAGAAAGTTATCGTCCCAACTCCCCTCCGGAAGCTTCTGCAATTCGCAGCCAGCAATCCAGCGAAACTTACAACAAAACAGCGAATGCGTCTGGAATTCCTGGAGCATTAAGCAATCAGCCCCCCGTTCCCGCAACTGCACCGATTGTCGCCAGCGGCACTGCGCAATCAACGTCAGCATCGAATACGGGCTTGATGCAAAAAGATTCGACCACCAACTATGAAGTCGACAAAACCATTCGTTACACACAACAGCCGATGGGGGGAATTAAACGCCTGTCAGTTGCCGTAGTCGTGAATTACAAGACAGAGACAGACAAAGCCGGCAAAGTTACAACTCGGCCTCTTACTGACATAGAAAAAACACAGATTACCGATCTCGCACGTGAGGCAATGGGCTTCAACAAAGATCGCGGGGATACATTAAATGTTGTAAACAGCCCCTTTGCCAGCCCTGAAAAAGAACCTATAGTAGAATTGCCACTGTGGAAACAACCTGAAAATATTCAGCTGGCAAAAGAAGTCGGCAAATATCTGCTGGTCGCTGGTGTACTCGCCTATCTTTTCTTTGGCTACTTAAAGCCCATGCTATACAAAATCATGGGCAAAGATAAAAAGGCAGAAGAAGAGGCCGCAGCTGCAGCGGAAAAACTAGCAAAAGAACAAGAAGAGGAAGAAGACGAAGATGGTGCCATTGTCAACCTTTCAGATGAAGCAGAGCAGCAAATGGGGAAACATGCATCTAGCTATGAGTTGACGCTGGATATGGCCAGAGAATTGGCCAAGAAAGATCCAAGGATCGTAGCGAATGTAATCAAAAAATGGATCAGCAATGAGTGATGACGGCATACAAAAAGCAGCAACCTTTATGCTTGCACTGGGCGAAGACGGTGCGGCAGAGGTATTGAAATATCTCGGCCCCAGAGAAGTTCAGAAAATTGGCGCTGCCATGGCGGCGATCGGCCCCATTCCTCACGAAAACATCGCAAAAGTCCTTGAT
>JAGWUK010000793.1 GCA_028868455.1 Burkholderiales bacterium
TGTCCATGTAACGTCCGTTGAAGCTCGTGTATCCTTCTTTCTGCAATTCGCAATCACCGCGCCGCATCCTTTGCGCATTCACGCCGCTAAACCACTCTCCAACAAGATCAAGAGGGGCGCTGGAAATTGTCAAAACAATCGTCGAATGATCTTGGACTGAAAGGCTCCATTTCCATCCGGCAGGAATAACCTGGCGCAGATTTTCAGAGATTTTTGTTTTCAGTTCTTTGCTGACGTATGCCAGGATCCTGCTCCTTTTGGGTTGTCATTGTGCTGCTTTGTTGATTCTATTATCCACCTATCCTGCGTACTGTCAACAGCACAGATAACGCAATTCCTGCGGCTTTACCATACCGCAACCCATTGAAAACAAAGGAACCAAACCGCACGATCACAGATGAATTTATAGTCATCCAGACAACTATAAGAAACTTTGATGGTTCGTTTTGTTTACTCCAATACAAACTTCGAGCCTTTCCCAGTTGAAATCCCGTTTTTTTCGCTGTACGCTGGACTCTACGCGAGCTGGACACAGACAAAAACCCCGAACTGCAAACAGATTCGCCTTTAAAATCAACGACAAAACCAGAGACGCCGCAGAACCGCAGCCTTCTGTTTTGACTGACGGTTTTTTATCAACGGCAAGCAACCGACCAACGGGAGGGCAGCGCGTCAGCTTATCAGCCTGTGGGCAAGTCGGCCAGGCAGCGCCGCAGCCGATCTTGTCCATCAGGCAAAGGTCCGCACCATGTTTCAAACTGGGCCGGCGTCAGCATCACTCTCTGCCGAATCGGATTCCAGATCAAACACGCGATTGATTAAATAATAGGCAGAACGTCGAATGAGAGGACAAAGCCAGCATTTCCTGACCAACCAGCCTTTGAACAGCATGACCGAATGAACTATAAGTAAAACTTATGGATAGAGCGAAGAACTATAAGAAATGCTTATAGTTACATCATATGTTAATGCGATGTGCATAGGATGTGAATGAAATGGTATTCGGTGTGCTGAAAATGGTAATCCGCTCGATCCTCCCGACCGACTGCCTAAAAAATAGGCAACTGATTGAAAAATGAGCAGTTTTTACCTGCCAGCAGATCATGCGGCATCGCAACAAATGGGCGATCTGGCGTAAACGTTAGTAATCGCTCACATGCAAGTCGTTGATTATCTTCGCGTAATCGTCCACGTTCGTATAATACATATTATGTAAACTCGGACCCACAAAACAGGGTAAGTAATTGATCCGTAATGATAATTGGGCAATTTCCAGAAGTTCCAGCATGGGCCCCATGGGCCTGGCTGGGTGACATGCTCCCCGCTCAGTGAGGCCGGCTGCGGGTTTCCAGCGAGTTCCTTTATTTTCAAGGCATTCCTAGTGAGTAGCCACTAACTCAAATGGGTGATTGGCCCGCGATGCCATGTGATTGAGGCGCCCTATCCCAATCCCCCCACAGAAAAAAATCGAATTTCTGAACCCTGTTTTCATTCCATTTGATGCTTTGGGAAATATCCCCATAATTGCCGGAAATTGCCGCTTTACGATTAGGCTGGATCGCCTTTACGTTTCCAGGTAGAAAAACTTGTCCGAGGTCTTTACATTCCTGAAATTTGTAGTACAGTAAACAAAACTTGCACGATGGCTTAGACGAAGGCAGCTCATGCGGGTCGGCTGGGCGACCTGAAAAATAGCCTGTACCGTTTCAAGCAGGGGCATCCGAGACGTGCGAGTAGTATGGGCTGCCTTCCTGTAGGTCAACCTCATTCACATAGGAGGATGAAAATGC
>JAGWUK010000078.1 GCA_028868455.1 Burkholderiales bacterium
TGAGCGCATCGTCATTCAGAGATACCGAGCCACCCAGTGCGCTGTAGTCAGGACGTGCCATGGTTTTTGCCAGTGCAGTACGGAGTACCAGATCGTGGTTCACTTTGTACTTGAAGTTGGCGCTTGGCAGTACGTCTGTGTAGCTACGTTCATACGTCGTTGGCGTGTATGGGCCAAACAGCGAAGTCGTGATCGGATTGGTACCACCAGCCAGATTCACAGTCGTTGTCTGATTGGTCTTGACTGCGCGCAGACCGACGTTACCGGACCAGTTGTCACCAACCAGATTCACCATACCGTAGGCTGCAGAGGTTTTTTCTTCCAGTGCGAATTCATCCGACCAGCGATGGCGTGCCGGGTAGCTGGTGTTGCGAGCGGCAGGATTGGCTGCCCAGGCACCGATTGCTGCGCCATCATACTTGAAGTAATTGCTGGATAAATTTCCGCCGAGATTGGATGCGAAATCGCTAGGATACATCTGACCGTTCCATGCCGGACCAGCGATATCCGTACCCTGACCGCCCCAGTTTGGACCAGCTTCGACAGGATGTTCGGCAGTACGGTTATGTTTGGTAAAGCGCGCACCGAATTGCAGGGAATCAGCAATGCCGCTATCCAGACGCCATTCGCCGTCGATCTGCGCATAGTGTTCTTTATCCACGGATTGTGCTTCGCCACCACCGATCCAGGCGGTACTCAGCGGTGATGTCGTGTTGCCGCCCGGATAGGACACATTGGCTGGACTCATACCGTTCAGCGCATAGTTCATGCCGCCATTAACATTGTTTTGATAATAGACGTCGCCATGGTCGTAACCGATACCATGCGTCAGACCGGCCTTGCCTGTCAGTGTCAGTTCTTTCGACGCGCGGAATTTACCGTTCAGATCAACGTAATACGCTTCGCCGCCTGCGTCCGGGCGATAGATGTTATCGACTTCGCCGGAGTTGCTGGCGAAATTAGCGGAGACCAGTGTGCCGTTACGAACAACCGCATTGGTCGGGATCAGGTTGTCGCGATTGATCGAGTTACCAGGTGCAGCCAGCCAGTTGGTATTTTGATGTGGCGCTTCCAGTTTGGAATAGAAACCGTTCAGATCGAAACTGAAATCCTTGCTTGGTTTGAATTCGGCATCGAAGGCACCGCCGCTACGGGTTTTGGTTTGTTCAAACAGACTTGCACCGATGAAGGTCGGCACTTTGACGCCAGCCAGCGATGGATTGGCAATGGCTGCGGCGCTGGTTGGGCTGATGTTAACGTAGCCGAGGATTTCCTGACCATCGCGACGCACAGTTTGTTTTTCGGAGAAACCTTGCAGCAACAAACCGAAAGTATTGGTTTCGTTTTTCCAGTTAACCAAGCCAGAGAACTGCGGCTGCGCTTTCTTGGACAGATCGTTGTAGTTGGCCTGCACCGAGCCTTCCGCTGTTACGCGATTTTTAAAATCCAGTGGATGACGTGTGATCACGTCGATCGCGCCGGAGACCCCGCCCTCAACCAGATCGGCCGTGGCACTTTTCTTGACCACAACTGAGCTGACCAGTTCGGAGGGCAACAGAGAAAAGCTGCTGCTACGACCAACGTTGCCGCCAAACTGATTCAAAACGAACCAATCACCAGTGCTGATGGCATGGCCATTGAACAAGGTCTGTTGCAGACTTGGGCTGGTGCCGCGCAAGCTGACGCGATCGTTTTCACCAAAGCCGCCTTCACCACCAGCGGACGATTGCGTATTCACGCCAGGCAAACGCTGGATCGCATCAGCAACGTTTTTATCTGGCATCTTGCCGATGTCTTCAGCGGTGACGACTTCCACGACGGAATCGGCATTGCGCTTTTGATTCAGCGATTTTTCCAGTGCAGCTTTTACCCCAGTGACCACTACTTCCTGACCAGCACCATTAGCGACTTGCGCATTGGCCGAAAACGAAGCACTCATTACCAGCAGTGCGACTGCTGACGCGATGGGCGTCAAACCAGGTGTCGAATTACGTTTCATTTACTCCCCCAAGATTTTTCAAATCAACATTCAGTCCGAATCGCGCACTGTTCTGCGTATTCCACTGAGCTCCTAAAGATACAAAAACCACCAACAAGTTTGCTACAGAAAAAATCCACTTCAATGCCACTAGTACTACATCGAGCACGACTCCTGCATGACGCCTTCACCAGATTTTTAGCTTTTTAGTGCGCCCGGTGATGTCTTGTTGAAACCGCTGCAGCTTTGCGTCCATTGCTCTTTTGCCACAGCATCGGGGGTAGTCTGAATAGTTTTATTACCGCCCCCGTTCAATACGACATCGCGTTTTAAACCCTGAAATTCCGGCTTTAAAGCGACGCGTCACATCGAATGAGGCTCACTTTAAGGAGCGCAAAAGTGGTTGTCAAGCGGTATCTACGTGGTATTATCGAACGACTTATTGGTATTAATTATATTGTTCAATAAAATCATTTAAGCCCATGTTTATTAACAGTTTTAAATAACAAATCTGATAAACGAAATCAAAGTGGACTGTTTAGTTTTCCCAACAAAGCATGAGCCGGATGAAAATATATTTCCTTTTTTTGGACGATTTTCGTATTTACCAAATGGTCATTTTTCAGGCAATGCAGCGCTCGCCAGGCTGCCTTTTTTCAGGCATGGCCAAGGCCCTCAATATATTGCAAACGCAAATTTTCATTGCGTGGCTGGCCTTGTCAATACGAGGTAAAAAGAGATTGGTGCGCCCGCACGTAACGGCGAAATATGTCAGGTACCTGCCATCACGAAAAACAATGCGCGCAACTGGTATGCATGTTGTAGCATCATTATGCTGACCTATGCGGTGCAACAATTTCAATTTCAGCGAGGTGCGTTGGTCGCGCATTGGTCACTCACTTGCCGATCTGGCACTGCGTCCGCTACACTAAGGCTCGCTACTTTGCCGACCCTCGCAGATCATTTCACTATGCCCATCAATTATTTATCGCGACTGACCTCACCCAAGCGCACACCGCGCACCAATATGCACCTGGGTGTGACCTTGGCTTGCGTTGCTGGTGCCTTGAATGCAGGCGGCTTTCTGGCGGTCGGCCAATACACATCACACATGACCGGCATGTTGTCAACAGCAGCCGATGATCTGGTGCTGGGTAAAGTCGTACCGGCGCTGGCCGCGCTATTCATGCTGGTAGCTTTTGCCTCCGGTGCGGCGAGTACCGCGCTGATGGTGAGCTATTCCAAGCGCAATGGCCTGCGCTATATCTATACGCCAGTGTTGTTGCTGGAAGCGATATTGCTGCTGCTGTTCGGCCTGATCGGCACCAAACTGCAGGAGCATGCCGTGATTACGGTGTCATTAACGACGGTCTTGCTGTGCTATGTGATGGGCTTGCAAAATGCCTTGATCACCAAAATTTCCCACGCGGTCATCCGCACCACACATGTCACCGGACTGGTCACGGACATCGGTATAGAAATCGGCAAACTGATTTACTGGAACCGCACTAAAGACGATCTGCGGCATCATGATGTCAGCGCCAATCATTACAAATTACGCCTGCATCTGATGCTGGTGATTTCTTTTTTTTCCGGCGGTGTGATCGGCGCTTTTGGATTTAAACATCTGGGATTTATCTCGACGCTGCCACTGGCGATCGCGCTGGTCATCCTGTCTCTGGCACCAAATCTGAAAACGCATCTGGAACACTGAAGCAGTCGAGAACTGCGTTCAATGATGATGCGCCTGCTGCAGGCGCTTTTCCAGGCGTACCTGTACGGCTTCAAAACACAGGCTCAATAGCCAGTACACACAGGCGGCGGCGAGATATAAAGGCAGAGGTCGGAATGTCGTTGCGATGACTTCCTTGGTTGCCAGCATCAGCTCGGTGACGGTGATCACGGAGACCAGCGAGGTATCCTTGATCAGGCTGATTAAGGTATTGCTCATTGACGGCACCGCCATGCGCAATGCCTGCGGCACGATAACGTAGCGCAGGCTCTGCACATAGGTCAGCCCGAGGCTGAAACTGGCCGCCCACTGCCCGCGACTGATGCCTTGTATCGCGCCGCGCAGACTTTCAGACAGATACGCGCCGGAATTCAGACTCAGCGCCAGAATGCCGGACGTGGTCGGCGAAAATTCAATACCGATGCCCGGCAAGCCGTAATAGATGACGAATATCTGTACCAGCAAAGGCGTGCCGCGCATCAGGCTGACATAGATCGCTGCCGGGCGACTGATCCATACCCACGGCAAGATACGCGCCAAGGCCAGCGCAAAGCCCAGAATCAGTCCGCCCAGCATGGAACTCAGCGCAAACAACAAAGTGTAGGCCACGCCCTTGAGCATGACCGGCGCGGCGAGTTGCAGTAATTCGACAATGTCCATGAATTTCTCTCTGATCTGACAATGGCTGCCCGTGCATTGCTCACGCACAAAATCATACTCCCAGCCAGTATATTTTCACATCGCAATCAATTTGCGCGCAACAGGCTGATTTTTATCAAATCAACTGGGAGTATATGGAATAGATGCGTTACAAAGACAAGAAACCAGGCTTGCTGGTACTTGTCTTCGTGTGCCTGCCGGGGCAGATTTATTGCGCAACGGGCGCTTTGCTGACATCCCGTCCAAACCATTTCATCGAGACCTTGTTAAAACTACCGTCCTTGATGATGTCGGCCAAAGCCGCATTCAGGGCGGCTAAAAATTTCGGATTACCCTTTTTAAATGGAATACCGTTACTGGCCAATTCACCGATCGGTGCGCCCGCCTTGATCGGCAGGTGCGAGGATTTCAGCAAATACGCGACCATCAGACTGTCGTTCAAGGCGGCGTCAACGCGACCAGAAGCCAGGTCTTGCAGATATTCCGGCGCGCCGGGATAACTTTTGACCTCGATGCCCGTAATGCTTTTTGCTTTTTCTTCATAATTGCTGCCCTGCCCGACGCCGAGCTTGTGGCCTTTCAAATCGTCGAGGCTGCGGAAAGCGCGCTTTTCGTCCTTGCGCACCATCAGCTGCGCACTCGACACGGTGTAGGGATTGCTGAAATCAAAGGTCTCCTGGCGCTTGGCCGTCACGCCGACCTGATTGACGATCACATCGTATTTGCCGGCGGATAAACCAGCCAGAATACCGCTCCATTCCGACGTAATAAATTCCGGCTTGACACCCAGTTTCGCGGCCAGCAAACGCGCGACATCCACATCAAATCCGCTTAATTCGCCGGTCTTCTGGTCCTTGAAATTGAACGGCGGATATGTCCCTTCCAGCGCAATTTTCAGGGTGCCGCGCGCTTTGACTGTATCAAGTAAATCTGTCGCATGAACGGCAGTGGCGGTCAGCGTCGCCGTTGCGAGCAGCACGGAAACGAAAAAATGGGAGACGGAAGTGCGATGAAAGAGACGCATGATGATCCTTTTGGGCATATTAATTGAGCACGATTGTGCGCGACATTGAGTACTTGTGAGCGCGATAGCACCAATGAACAACCCGGCAATGATGCGCCGGGTTGTTCGGTTTAGAGCAATGCCCACATCATATCGGCGTGGGCCGCTCAGAAGCAAAGACGCATTTCTTATTTACATATGAGCACTGACGACAATCCACGCCAACGGCGCCATGTTTCCGGGTTGTCGATTTGATCTGCCTTCTTCGCTATGCGTTGCCGTAACAGTTTTGCGCGGGTCGGGCAAATACAAACAGGGTTTAGCAATGACAACGAAAAATTCTCTGCCGATCAAAACACCGGCATGTCCGGCAAGCCATGTCCTGGCAATTCAAACGCCGCCGTATCCAGGCCCTGGCTGCCATCGGCATAGGTCACGCTGACGACTTGCGGTCCCAGCACGGTCACGCCATCGCGGTTGAATTTAATGATCACCTCGTCGCCACTGGCGATTGCTTCGAGCACCGCATCCACATCCACGTCTTCCGGATCGGCCACCATGGCTGGCGGCATGACTTCCCCCCCTTTGCTGCGTCCCCAGCGTACCTGCGCGACACGTTCGCCGCTGTCATCAAATCGAACCGCTTCTATGAAGAATAGTGCCATGATGAAACTCCTTGTAGATGCCACGATAAAGACGCAGGAAGTAGCATGTTCCGAGAGGCGGAGACAAGCCGGAGAATCTGAAAAACTGACGTGCGAATGGATTTTCTCACGGTGATGCCAGCGTAAAAAGCCCTCGTCTCCAGATCAATTGCCCGCTGTGAAAATGCAGCGGATCACTCCATGCGTTACAGCTATCTTAACAAAAAAAGACTGGCAGACAATGGCATAGCTACAACCCATAAGACAGGCGTACGATAGACCCGGCACGGCATACCGAAGACTCCACACATCCCAGTCGACCCGCGCCCCGCACGCTGTTGTGTGCGCATGTGTATTCGTCTGTAGCATTCGTCTGTATCAGAAAGCAAAACGGCCTGTACGGAAAATTTTCCATACAGGCCGTTAGCTGATGTCGCATGCTGTTGCGCCGCTCCACGTCCCGGTCAACAGCAATGCAGGCAGGTCTGTCCTTAACCGAGTTTCGCCGCGTGCTCACGCGTTGCGTGGAAAGTCACGCCGGGCCAGCGTTCTTGTGTCAGCTTCAGATTGACACCGGAAGTCGCCAGATAAGCCATGTTGCCAGCTGCGTCATAAGCGATATTTGCACCTGCCGAAGAGCGCTCAAAATCCGCCAGCATTTTCTTGTCTTCACAACTGATCCAGCGTGCGCTGGAAATGCTGGTGCCTTCAAATACCGCATCAACGCCGTATTCGTTTTTGAGACGGCTGGCCACCACTTCAAACTGCAACACGCCAACCGCACCCAGAACCAGATCGCTACTGACAACAGGTTTGAAAACCTGTACCGCCCCCTCTTCGCCCAACTGTTGCAAACCCTTTTGCAATTGCTTGATCTTGAGCGGATTCAGGATACGCGCCGTGCGGAAAAAATCCGGTGCGAAATACGGGATACCGGTAAATTGCAGCAATTCTCCTTCCGAAAAACTGTCGCCGATCTGCATATTGCCGTGATTTGGCAAACCAATGATATCGCCCGCATAGGCCTCTTCGACCTGTTCGCGCGACGATGCCATAAAGGTCACGACGGACGACACTTTGATCTCGCGGTTCAGACGCAGATGCTTGAGTTTCATGCCGCGCTCAAAACGGCCGGAACAGACGCGCAAAAACGCGATGCGATCGCGGTGTGCCGGGTCCATGTTTGCCTGAATCTTAAAGATGAAACCGGAAAACGGTTGCTCTGTCGGCTCGACCGCACGCACGGTGGCATCGCGCTCACGCGGCGCTGGCGCCCAATCCAGCAAGGCATTCAAAATTTCACGCACGCCGAAATTATTGATCGCGGAACCGAAGAAGACCGGTGTCTGCACACCGGCCAAAAAGTCTTCCAGGCTGAATGGATGGGAAGCACCATGCACCAGTTCAACTTCCATTTTCAGTTGTTCGATTTCCAGCGGGAACATCTCGACCAGACGCGGATTGTCAATGCCTTTGATAACTTCGAATTCCTGATCGGCGCGTTCACTACCCGGTGTAAACAACAGGATTTCGTCTTTCAGAATGTGATACACACCACGGAAAGTCTTGCCCATGCCGATAGGCCAGGTGACGGGTGCGCACTGGATTTTCAATACGGATTCGAGTTCATCCAACAATTCCAACGGGTCGCGTGTTTCACGGTCCATCTTGTTGACGAAGGTGATAATCGGCGTATTGCGCATGCGGCAGACGTTCAACAATTTAATTGTCTGTTCTTCCACACCCTTGGCGGCGTCAATCACCATCAGCGCCGAATCGACCGCCGTCAGTACGCGATACGTATCTTCTGAGAAATCCTGGTGACCCGGCGTATCGAGCAAATTGACGACGTGATCGCGGTACTCGAACTGCATGACGGATGATGCGACCGAAATGCCGCGCTGCTTTTCAATCTCCATCCAGTCAGACGTCGCATGGCGGCCGCTCTTGCGCGCCTTGACCGTACCGGCTAACTGAATCGCACCGGAAAACATCAGCAGTTTTTCAGTCAGCGTGGTTTTACCCGCATCCGGGTGAGAAATAATGCCGAAAGTACGGCGACGCGCCACTTCACGGCTGATCAGATCTTTAGAAGGCGCGCCGCCTGGCGCGGACACTCCGCCTGATTCAGAAGAAGTGTCGTCTGAGGATTCGTTCATGGTGTTCATCGCAGATACCGCAAAATTGAAAGAAAAACGTGCAAGTTTAGCTGGTATTCAGAATGAAGTCGAATCCGTGCCGGGAATGTCATTAAAAGCCCATGAAAATGCCCGTAGCAACGCGCAGCGCACGTGCTCTCACACGCAAAACAGTCGGTCGCTGCTGAAATTTGTCGTTTCTACTACACTTGTCGCGGTGCACCGGCTCGCAAATTTGTCCGCCTATCCGTAGCGATGCAAAGGCGTAAGGCCCGCAAGTTTTCAACAGGTACAAACTGGAAATTATTCTCCTTATCCGGACTAATGCAAAATCACCCCGGCAAGGCATGGCGACGTAGGCAGTACATATCGCACGACCAGAAGCCATCACAACGCCGGGACGGTTTTGCGGAAATCATACTTATGACAGAACAAAACCCTTCCTTACGCAGCATTATTTTGCTTGGCAGCTCACGCAGCCAGGGAAACACACATCGTCTCGCCAGCGCAATCGCACCACAACTGGCGGCGGAAGTCGTTGATCTTAACGACTACACGATTGCCGCTTACGATTATCAATACCAGAATCAACACGATGATTTCCTGCCATTGATACGACACGCGTTAAGCTATGATCGCCTGATCCTGTCATCCCCCATGTAGTGGTACGCACCCAGTGCCACGATGAAGGTTTTTATGGATCGCCTGTCCGATCTGCTGGATGTAGAAAAACCGTTAGGGCGTCAGCTCAGGACGAAAAAAGCAGCACTTCTGGCAACCGGTTGTGATGCCGTCCGCCAGACTGTTTTGAAGACTGCTTTCGCCTGACTTATCGCTATCTGGGTATGCAATATCGGGGCATGCTGTATGCCAGTTGCCCCCAAGATATCCAGCTCACGGATCACCAACAAGCAATGCACGCTTTTTTGGAGAAATTGCATGCGGAATGAAGCGTCGGATCAGCACTTCAACACCGGGATATTGCGCAGCTATTTACGCCGGCTGGGCATCCATTCAGCGCCCGCACCGGATTTTGTCACGCTGAACTCCCTGCATCATCAGCATCTGTTGCGCGTGCCATTTGAAAATCTGGATATCCATCTGGGTAAGCGCATCGTGTTATCGGAGACGGCTATTCTGGACAAACTCCTGCGGCAGGGGCG
>JAGWUK010000794.1 GCA_028868455.1 Burkholderiales bacterium
TGCACGGCGTCGATGCAGCGCACAGACGGGCGACGCATCAGCCTTGCGCCTGATAAATGTGCGGAAAATAGCGCTCCATCAAGGTTTGCGGACGCGAAGGACTGGTGAAGCCAAATCCTGCATACAAGCCATGTGCATCCGCTGTCGCCAGCGTAAAACGGCGCAGCCCCTGCAAATCCGGATGCGCCAGTATGGCCTGCATCAGCGCTTTGCTGACCCCGTTGCCGCGATGCGCTGGCAGGACAAACACATCGACCAGGTTGGCAAACGTGGCGTAATCCGAAATCACACGTGCAAAGCCGATTTGTTGCCCATCCTGATAAGCACCAAAACACAGTGAATGCTGAATAGCGCGCTCGACCGTGGCACGCGGAATATTCTTTGCCCAGCCAGACTGGGTTGCCAGGAATTCGTAAATACAGTCGATATCCAGTTTGGCAGGATCACTGCTGATGTGAAAGTCAGACATCCGTTGTCGCTCCCGTGGAGCCCGGCTTGAGCGGGCAGGTTGATGAAAAATGTGAAGTGTATTGCATGGCTTAGAGCACCTGCCGGCGTCTTAGTTCAGACACTGGCGATGGTCAGTAAACATTGTCCGGGGCGCACGATAAAAACGTCAAGCCGTTTCCGGATGTGTAAAGCGACGAGCGATTTACGCACGTTTGTTACAAGCCGCGTGGTAGCGAAAGCGAAAAAACACGACGCGCAGCGCAGGCGAATGCGCTGGCAATATTGATTGATCAGTTTGCTGGTTAAATTTGCTGATCGATCAGCGGCTCACCCTCGCGGCTGCTGTCGTCGAGAATCACGCGATTACGCCCTGCCGCCTTGGCCACATACATGGCCTGATCGGCGCGGCGTATGGTGCCTTCCAGCGTATTATCAAACGTGCAGGTGACCGCCACGCCGATGCTGACCGTGACCTGACCAAATGGCAGGCTGATCGTCGTCACGGTCGCGCGCAGTTTTTCCGCCAGCGTCATGGCGCCGTCGATGGAGGTGTCATCGAGAATAATGAGAAACTCTTCGCCACCGTAACGCCCTACCAGATCACTGTCACGGCAACTGGCGCGCAAGATTTGCGCTACCTGCCGCAAGATCGCGTCACCCGACACATGCCCCTGATTGTCGTTGATCATTTTGAAGTGATCCACATCGACCATCAGCACGGCTTGTTGCTGGTCGTTGTTGGCGCGTCGTTCTTCCCCGGCCACGATACTGAGCAAGGAACGGCGATTGAGCACGCCGGTCAGTCCATCGGTCATTGCCAGCGCTTCGTGTTCATAGACGCTCTTGAGCAAACGGTAGGCAAACCAGCTTGCCACGGCACTCAGGGCCAGCCACAAGGCCGCCAATAATGCCAGCCGCTCGCGCCACGGCAACAGCACATCACGAAGACTGACAGTGCCGACAGCGTACATAGACAGGTCATCCAAACGATGAAAAGCGACCATGCGTTGTATACCGTCCAGCGGCGACTGCACAATGAATGAGCCGCTATTGGCATCACGCACAATTTCCGATGCTTCACTCGGCCGCGACAATTGGCGTCCTACGTATTTATCGTGATCTTCACTGCGCATATAGATCTGACCGGATTTTGATACCAATGCCAGCGTGCTGCCAGGCAAAGAAAAATTCGCTTTCAACGAAGCACGGAAAGCATCGATGTCGATGATCGCCACCACCACTCTGATTACCGCACCACTGGCATCGCGCTCGGCTTCGCTGACGCCAAAAAACCATTTATTCTCATGCACCTTGGAGATTTTTGGCTCACCAA
>JAGWUK010000795.1 GCA_028868455.1 Burkholderiales bacterium
GTCCAGCGCATGCGCACCTATCCACAGCAAGTGATTCAGCAAACGCGTGATTTCATCAAACATGACGCGGATGTATTGTGCACGCAAAGGCACTTCCAGACCCAGCATCTTTTCTATAGCCATGACATAGGCATGCTCATTGGCCATCATGGAAACATAGTCCAAGCGATCCATATAAGGCACGGACTGCAGGAAAGTTTTTTGCTCGGCCAGCTTTTCGGTAGCACGATGCAAGAGCCCAATATGCGGATCGGCACGCTGTATCACTTCACCATCAAGCTCCAGCACTAGACGCAAAACACCGTGTGCAGCAGGATGCTGAGGACCAAAGTTCAGGGTGTAATTCTTAATCTCAGCCATTATTTCATCCCGTAATTTTCTTCACGAATCACACGCGGCACATTTTCGCGAGGCTCTATCGTGACAGGCTGGTAAACGACGCGCTTTTGATCTGCGTCATAACGCATTTCAACATAGCCAGAAACTGGAAAGTCTTTACGGAATGGATGACCGATGAAACCGTAGTCAGTCAAAATACGACGCAAGTCGTTGTGACCATCAAACAGGATGCCGAGCAAATCGAAAGCTTCACGCTCATACCAGTTAGCGGCATTCCAGATGTCGATCAGCGATGGCACTACCGGCATTTCATCATCAGGCGCAAATACACGCACACGCAAACGCCAGTTATGTTTTATCGACAGCAAATGCGAGACAGCGGCGAAACGTGCACCGCCCCACAAGCCATCACCATAAGCAGAATAATCAACGCCACAAAGGTCGATCAATTCCTCAAATCTGGTCTCCGCATGATCGCGCAAAGTGCGCATAACATCCAGATAAGCGGTCGCAGAAACCACGATAGTGATTTCACCCAGCGCATTCTTCAAATCAAGAATACGCTCACCCAAGACATTTCTTACCGCCGCCTCAAGGTTTTCCAATTTGGTAGTCATAATTTTTTATTGCCCCAGCGATCGCGCGATTAACGAGCAATGGTATTGGTACGTTTAATCTTGTTTTGCAACTGTATGATGCCGTACATCAGCGCCTCCGCAGTTGGTGGACAACCTGGCACATAAATGTCAACTGGCACAATACGATCACAACCACGCACTACAGAATATGAATAATGGTAGTAACCACCACCATTGGCGCAAGAACCCATCGAAATAACCCAGCGCGGCTCAGCCATCTGGTCATATACCTTGCGCAAGGCAGGCGCCATCTTATTGCATAGCGTACCAGCAACAATCATGACGTCAGACTGACGAGGAGAAGGACGAAACACCACACCAAAGCGATCCAGATCATAGCGCGACGCACCAGCATGCATCATCTCCACCGCACAACACGCCAGACCAAAAGTCATTGGCCACATAGAGCCAGTACGCGTCCAATTGATCAGCTTATCTGCTGTTGTCGTAACAAAGCCTTCGTTCAATACACCTTCAATTGACATAATCCATCACTCCCAATCCAGAGCGCCTTTTTTCCAGATGTACCAAAATCCAACGCCAAACTCCAGTACGAAGCCGAGCATAATCAGAAAACCCGTCCAGCCCAGATCACGCATTGCTACGCCCCAAGGGAAGAAGAATGCCGTTTCCAGATCGAACAAAATAAACAGAATCGCCACCAGGTAATAGCGCACATCAAATTTCATGCGCGCATCTTCGAATGCCTCAAAACCGCATTCGTAAGCAGAATTTTTTTGTGAGTCTGGCTTATATGGAGCAAGAACACGCCCCAAGATTTGCGGCACCACGCCAACGGCGATAC
>JAGWUK010000796.1 GCA_028868455.1 Burkholderiales bacterium
CAAGGATAAAGATGTTTGATTGGAATGTAAGGAATTCGTCATTGTGACGAGCAGGAGCAGAAAATGATACGTTCATTATGGATTGCCAAAACCGGCCTTGACGCGCAACAAACGCAGATGGACGTGATTACGAATAATCTTGCTAACGTCAGCACAAACGGTTTCAAACGCTCACGCGCCGTGTTTGAAGATTTGCTCTACCAGACGCTACGGCAGCCTGGTGCGCAAAGTTCGCAACAAACGCAGCTTCCATCGGGGTTGCAGTTGGGTACGGGTGTCAAACCTGTGGCAACCGAAAGAATTTTTACGCAAGGGAATTTACAGCAGACTGGTAATAGCAAGGACGTCGCTATTCAAGGCGAAGGCTTTTTTCAGGTATCGATGCCGGACGGTACGACAGCTTATACGCGTGACGGTTCGTTTCAAACGGATAGCCAAGGGCAATTGGTGACGTCAAGCGGTTTCGTCATTCAGCCTGCCATCACGATTCCTGCCAATGCCCAGTCCATTACCGTTGCCAGAGATGGCACGGTATCCGTTACGCAGCCAGGTTCAACCGCGCCGGTGCAGGTGGGTTCTCTTCAGTTAGCTACTTTCATCAATCCTGCTGGTCTGATGTCGTTGGGGGAAAATCTATATGCGGAAACGGCTGCATCAGGCAATCCCGGAACCAATACACCTGGAACAAATGGCGCAGGATTACTGGTGCAAAATTTTGTGGAAACCTCTAACGTCAACGTTGCGGAGGAATTGGTCAATATGATCCAGACACAGCGCGCATATGAGATAAACAGTAAGGCGATTACGACATCCGATCAGATGCTGCAACGTTTGTCGCAGTTGTAATTGAGAAAGAGTGACACCAAATGAAAACACGATCTCTTTTATCCGGATGTGTTCTGATTGCGATTGGTGGCTGCACTGTCGTTCCACCGCCTATTGTTCATCAACCCACATCAATGCCCGCGCAATCGGCTAAACCCCAGCGAGAAATCAACGGCGCGATCTTCCAATCGGCGACATATCGTCCTTTATATGAAGACGCAAAGGCGCGCATGGTAGGTGATGTGTTGACGATTGCTATCAGTGAAAATACGTCGGCAGGAAAAGCAGCAGCAGCTTCGGGCAGCAAAACCGGTAGCACTGCGTTCTCCGCACCTAATATTTTCGGTATACCGGCCAGCACCACAGCAAAAACAACGCTGGGTGCGTCTGGTTCTACGAAATTTGACGAAAAGGGCGCAGAGACTGCCAGCAATACATTTAGCGGCACAATAGCAGTAACCGTCATCGATGTTCTGCCAAATGGCAATTTACTGGTTAGCGGAGAAAAGCAACTGGCTTTCGACAAGGGGGCCGAATATGTCCGTTTTTCTGGCGTAGTTAATCCGAAAACGCTTACTGCTGGCAATGTCGTTCCGTCTACTCAGGTTGCTGATGCACGCTTTGAATATCGCTCTACATCGCGCGTCGATAAGGCTGAGATGAATTCCATGCTGACCCGGTTTTTCCTAAGCTTTCTGCCTTTGTAATCATGTATAAAAGAGCAAAGCGATGAAAATTATTCCGAAATTTAAATTAAGTTTTAGCCTGGCGTTGTGCGTAGCTGCGCTTTCAGCTTTTTATGCACCGACAGCTTCGGCCGAGCGCTTGAAGGACCTTGCCGGAATTCAGGGGGTGCGGCAGAATCAGTTGTTGGGTTATGGACTCGTTGTCGGATTGGACGGAAGTGGCGACCAGACAACGCAAACGCCATTTACGGTACAAAGCATTATCAGCAT
>JAGWUK010000797.1 GCA_028868455.1 Burkholderiales bacterium
GTATGGCCAGTAAAACGCCACACAAAACGACTGTTTTGGGGATGCCGCGCAAAGATAATTGTCTTTGATACAGTAACAACGGCAGCAAACTAAGTGCAGCAAAAAAAGTGCGCCCAAAAACCAGTACCAATGCGCTTAGCGACAAAGTCTTACCAACAACACCGGCGCTGCCAAACAAAAAAACCGCCACATGCAAAGCCAACAAGGCCCGCAACATTTGTATTTTCATAGAATCAGATCATTTCGTGTACTTCGAAGCAGGCCCGGATATGCGAAGCAGCAAAGCTAGTTTTTCGCAGCTGTGTCGGAAACTTATTCGTCAGCACCGTCGTCCAGTGCAGGTGTGACTATGAAACGCGATGCGATCAACATCATTATTAGCGCAACGGCACAAAAACTTGCGCTGGCATAAAAAGTCAACGAGCCACCCATTTTCTCCCATAACGAACCCGCAACCACGCTTGCACCTAACATCGCAAGGCCGCACAGTAAATTAAAAACCCCATATGCTGTTCCACGTAAGTCCGCCGGTGCCGTGTTGGCAATCATCGTCGCCAGCAGCCCTTGCGTCATTCCCAAATGCAGCCCCCACAAAACAATGCCGATCAATAACAAGCCCAGGTGTCCACCCATTGCCAGCAGAATATCTGCGCCAATCAATACCAGCATTCCCAGCGTCAATAGCGTCAATAGCGTCGAATGATTGATGCGATCCGACAAACGTCCGAACGGATAAGCTGACAAAGCGTAAATCACATTCATGGCAACCATTACCAAAGGCACCAGCGCCGTTGGCACGCCGCTTTGCTGCGCGCGCAATACCAAAAACGCCTCGCTGAAACGCGCAAGGGTAAACACAGTGCCGATGGCGACAACCATCCAATAATCGGTACTGAGCCTTTTCAGATTAACGCGGTTAATCGGATTGACACGTTGCGCAGATCTGCTTTGCTCCGGTTCCTGGATGCCAAAAAACAGAAGCGCTACGGCCAACATGCCAGGAATCACAGCAACCCAGAAAATGGCCCGAAAGTTATTCCCCCATAACAACATCAAAGCAACAGCCAGCAATGGCCCGAAAAATGCGCCAACGGTATCAAGCGATTGGCGCAATCCAAATGCTGCGCCACGCATATGCGGCTCGGTGATGTCGGCAATCAGGGCATCGCGTGGTGCGCCGCGTATGCCTTTTCCGACGCGATCAATCAAACGGGCACTCAGCACCAACCCAATGCTGCTGGCAATGGCAAATAAAGGCTTACTGAGGGCACTGAGAAAATACCCGGCAACGGCAAGCCCCTTACGATTGCGCAGATAATCACTGAGTACGCCAGAAAAAACCTTGACGATCAAGGCAGTGGATTCAGCCAGGCCCTCGATGACACCAACTGACAAGGCGCTTGCCCCAAGAGTGCCAACCATAAACAAAGGGAGCAGGCTATGTACCATCTCTGACGAAATATCCATCAGCATACTCACCAGGCCAAGTACCCAGACACCGACAGGCATGTTTAGCCTGCTCAAGTTGTCTGATTCTTCAGAATTTTTCATATTGTTTTCTGACATTTTTAGTTTTCACAGAACTGACGCAAAATTGTTCCTGCACGGCAGGTTGAACGAAGCCGCGTAGGTAGAACAACGGGGCGCCAAAACGCAAACGGGGCGATTTTGTGTCCATTCCTTCCAGACCGAAACGCTCCTATTTCGCGAATGTTGCCGGTGTCACACACAAGCCTAGCATGAATATCTGGCATTCAACACGCGTCACCCCCATGCA
>JAGWUK010000798.1 GCA_028868455.1 Burkholderiales bacterium
AAAAAACCGATCACAAATTCTACGCCAATACACTTACCTCCTGAGTAGGCATGGATCTGTTTCCATCTTCCGTTCTCGCATATTTGTATTTTTCATTTCCCCCCAGATAAATCACTCTTGGATCTGATGGCAACGTCGCATCTTTTGCAAATCCTGCCAATGAGTCATGAACATAATGATCAAAAAAATCAATGACTTTGACATCTTTCAACCCCTTGTTATATATGAACTCATTTTCATAGGCGGAGAGTAAAGCTCGGTAATGTGGACGTAGTTCCTGGCGTATCGTTGGATCAATGATCGTACTTCCTACCGGCAAACTTTGACACACTTTGCGGATAGCGTCGGCATCTGCCAACAACTGAGCATCGTAAAAATCCAAATGTTCTTGTAAACCAGCGCCTGGCAATGCGTCTTTTTTTGCTTTAGCGCGCAAGAGTTTATCTTGAGTAAGATCTTGCTCTCGCTGTGCATCACTGATCTTCTGATTATATGGAGGTAGTCCTTTTTGCACGTCAGGATTACCATACTGACTATTAATATAGCGCTGACGATCCATTCTGGCGATGCCCAGTTTTTTTAATGCCGCATTATTTTCCTGTTCAAGCAACGCAATTTCTTTGTCCAGTGCCTTGCTGTCTCTTTGAAAAATTGCCTCATTTTTTTTAACAGTGTCAGCTTCCGAATGATCACCTTTTTGCTTCAGGTGAATGGCACGAAAACGCCATGCGTAATAAATAGCCATATGCGCATTGAACAATCCACCAAGCGTAGCAGGCGCTACAACCTGACTAAGATAATAATTGTGAATATTGATTGTCTGAGGGTAAATTTCGAAATCACTCACATTGTATTCTGTCCATGCCGTCGTTGGCACAAACGGCACACCCTTTGCCACTGCTGCTTTGTACATATCCGACAATGGAATCAATCCGATTTTGTCCGCCGAGTTTTGACTTCGCGCCCCCTCTCCTGGGCGATAACTCCCCCCGACATCCGAATGCACACCGGGATACACAATCTCGAAAAAATGTGCTGGCTTCGAAATCGCGCCATTTTCCATAATACTGAGGCTCTCAACTGGAAAAGAATTACGAATCTCATGTGCAGCGACAAAATGGCGCACCTCTTCTACCATTTCAGGAATGCGCATATCATTCCCCCAATCACTATGTCCGTTAAAACTTCCCGGAGCAGGGTCAGCCAGAACTTGCCCATGCTTAGAAAATGCAAGTCTCTCAGGTCTTGTAAGGGCATAGCTGGTATCTTGTAAACGGCTGTGTATAACGTACTTAAGACTTCCCGATAACGCACCAACTTTACTGGTATTATTGGTTGACATAGTTGGTCCGACGGATGCAACCGTATCAAAAAGACCCATAAAACGAATGCGTAAGCGATAACCACCAGGCATCAGGCGCCAATGTCCTCCGGTATCCTCCTTGCAACGTTTTTCGACAAAACGATGAATAAAGGCGCGGGCCAGTGCTGCACCACGACTAAATCCAAACGCAGCGATATTGATCTCCACAATTGCATTCGCAGGATTGTTCGCACGCGCGATATGTACCTTCAGTGCTTGATCAAATTGATCCGATGCCCATTTCAGACGTTCTTCGCCTTTATATCCGCCGAGCAGCCCCAGGGTAGAACCGCCATCGTCACCAATTTCCTTGAAATAAGTAGCGACACCAGGGATATAAAACCCGTACACGCCCGTCTTTGTATCTTTGTCTGGATATGCCCGAAACAGTCGCGCAATATTGCTAT
>JAGWUK010000799.1 GCA_028868455.1 Burkholderiales bacterium
GTAATCTTCTTCGCCGTCAATGATCTTGACCAGACGCCGACGCACGGTGGCAGTCAGCGCATTAAAGCTGGCGTCCCACGAGCCCCAGTCGTGCAGCATGGCGGTTTTGGTTGCGAGAGACGTGGTCAAGGGGCCGGGAGTTAACAAAACAGGATCGCGCATGATTTTTGCCTTTAAAAATAAGAGTCCGAAAACAATGTTTGTCCGAATTTCACTGGCCAGCAGTTCGCCTGCGCCACGCCTGGCCGCGATGCGTCAGCCACCAGCCAACTGCGTTCATCAGTAAGGTGACCGCCAGCGAACACATCACGATCAGACTGGCCATCGCCGCAGCGGCTGCGGTGTCGCCGGCATCATCCATGTTCAAAATCGCGACGGCTGCGAGGACCGTGTCCGGTGTGTACAGAAAGATGACGCAACTGACCGTGGTCATGCTGGAGATAAACAAATACCGCGTCACATCCAAAATCGCTGGCAAACTGATAGGAATGGTGACCTGAGCAAAGGTTTGCCACCACGGGCGACGCAAGCTGCGGGCGACGGCTTCAATTTCGCCATCCAGCTGGCGCAATGCGGTTGTCATGGTCAGATGCGCGGTCGTATAAAAATGCGCTATCGTCGCAATCACCAGCACGGCCATCGTGCCGTACAGCGCATGCAAAGGATTGCCCGGCGCATTAAAAAACAGCACATAGCCAAGCCCAAGAACCAGTCCCGGCACCGCCATCGGCAGCAGGGCAAGACTGCGTATCATGGTGCTGAGCGCGCGCGGAACCGGCATTTTCTCGATCAGGTAAGCGCCGAGGAAAATAAAGCAAGTCCCGAATCCCGCCACCAGCAGCGACATGCGTATGCTGTTCCGGAACGCTTGCCAGCCGCCGCCGTCCATATCGTCGAACTGAAAATGCGCCAGCGTGAAATCCATGTTGTACGGCCACATTTTGATGAAGGCCGCGACGCAACCGACACCCAGCAAAGCCATAAAAAAGACCGACAAAACTGCGCACAATAACCACAGATTGACATCGCGCAGCCAGTTTTTTGGTGCTTGGTAAACGACAGAACGCCCGCTCATTTGTCCGGCCCGATGACGCGACAACCAGCGCTCGACCATAAAACTTAATACGGCAGGTAACAGCAGCAACACGCCGATGACAGCACCTTTGCTAAAGTTTTGCTGCCCGATGACTTGTTTATAGGCTTCCAGTGACAGCACATTCATCTGACCACCGATCACCTTCGGCACACCAAAATCGGTGACCACCAGCGTAAACACCACCATCGCCGACGAAACGACGCCGTAACGTGCGTTGGGTAAAGTCACCGTTAAAAACCGACGCAACTTGCTGGCACCCAGCGTTTCGGCTGCTTCATACAAGCGGGCGTCAGTAACGCTCAAGGCCGCTGTCATTATCAACAGCGCATGCGGAAAGGTATAAAACACTTCGCCCAGCAAAATGCCAATCGGTCCGTAGATGGATTGGCTACCCAACCAATGCTTGAGTAAGCCTTGATTGCCAAACAAATACACCAGCGAAATGGCAGGCATCAACGACGGGGCCAGCATCGGCGCCAGGGCAATCAGGCGAAATATCCGTTTACCTTTCAGGCGACTGCGGGTCAGGCCAAATGCGAATCCCAGCGCCAGTGGCAGCACCAGCAATACCGTCCCGACGCCGAGCGCGATGCTATTGCCGGTGGCGATTTGCAGGCGCGACTCGGACAACAAACTGATCCAGTTTGCCAGGCCGATATAGCTGCCATCGC
>JAGWUK010000800.1 GCA_028868455.1 Burkholderiales bacterium
GGCTTCTTGGGGTCTTTTGTGGCAATGTATCGGTCGGATTAGATAACGTGATGCTGACATCACGGCTGCACAATTATGCATTTTATGACCTGCTGACAGGCTTGGCCAATAGGTTGAAGCTTCTCCAGACATTAAACGAAACACTGTCATCAGAACTAAAAAGTCGCAGTGCTCTTTCGTTAATTGATATTGACCACTTTGCCGAAACAAATGATGCTCTTGGGCACCAATTTGGAGACATGTTACTCTATGCAGTGGCACAACGCCTGACCGAACACTTTGGAGAGCATTGCCAATTAGCACGAGTAGGAAGCGACACTTTTTCCTTGCTTGGCGATGAAAAGCTGGTTTGCCCAGAAACAATTCTGGCACTCTTCAATGCCCCCTTCGATGTCGATCAACAGGAAGTGCAATTATCTGCCACGATAGGCCTGATCAAATTGGACGAATACGAAGGGGATGGATCTGAGGCATTAAAGGACACCAATATCGCACTCAAAAGAGCAAAAACGAATCAACGTGGCGGTTACGAATATTTTACAAGAAGTATGGGTGTTGAGATCAGGGAGCGCGTCCTATTGATGCATGCATTGCGCGCCGCATTTGAACATGAAAAATTATTCCTGGTCTATCAGCCGCAAGTCGATATGCGCACCGGGCGCGTCTTGGGTGCTGAAGCCTTATTGCGCTGGAAAACAGACGACGGAAGATATATACAACCCGATCAATTCATTCCCATTGCTGAATATTCAGGTTTGATTGTCGATATTGGCGAATGGGTGCTACAAAGCGCTTGCTTCGAGTTAATCCGATTGCGCGAACTCGGCTACACTGATTTTCAAATGGCAATCAATGTTTCCCAAGCGCAATTTTCACATCCATTATTCATGGAAACGCTACATAAAGTACTGAAAACCACTAACGTACCTCCGAATTTTGTTGAGTTAGAGATCACTGAATCAATGGCGATGAAAGATCCTGAGCTACTCATCAAAACACTGCATCAAATAAAACAGATGGGGGTCAGCATCTCCATTGATGACTTCGGTACAGGATTCTCGTCGCTTAGCCACTTACAAAAGCTGGATGTAGACAAACTGAAAATCGACCGTGCTTTCGTTAACGCAATTCAGCAAAATTCCAGCGAAGGCAGTATCGCAAAAATGATTGTTCAACTCGGTAAAAATTTAGGTCTGTCCATTATTGCGGAAGGTGTCGAAAATGAAATGCAAGCGCAAACGCTTCTTTCATATGATTGCCATCTTGCCCAAGGATATTTCTATGCAAAACCGCTGACCCGTGACGACTTGCACGCATGGTTAGCGCTACAACCAAAGCTTCAATAAGCCTGACAAGATTCGTGCAGACAACGCCGTTTGCCAGATGCGAAATCCCAATCGCGCCATTTAGAGAAATGGCGTACCGCAATTTCTTCATTCCGTCCTTCGTTTTTTACTGACTGTCGCACGCCGATGGCTAATTCAATGTGATTTCTCTAGAGTATCAATCAAGGCTGACGAATTTATTACGAACGTTTCTCCAAACATCGTCTAGCACACCGAACTCCTGAGAAAATGAGAAGCAATATGGACGAGAAACATATTCAAACAATTAAAAACCTGACATCCCGCCTATTACATTGGTTAAGTGTTAGTTTTGATAAGACGGCTGCGTGGGTAACTAAATTATCCTGGTGGAAATTCTTCCTTTTTGCAATTATTACGATGGTTGCAGGAGGAATACTTCAGGACACATTATTTACATCCG
>JAGWUK010000079.1 GCA_028868455.1 Burkholderiales bacterium
CGATGACCCTGCAACGCTAGAAACGCTCGCTGATGAAATGGGTATTACTCGTGAGCGTGTGCGTCAAATTCAGCAAGAAGCACTGATAAAGCTTAAGCGATCTTTTCTTTCGCGTGGAGTAAGCAGAGATTCCTTGATCTGAGGCAGATAGTTATTCTCGGCAAGAGCTCGCTTGCAATAAAACGTATCTTTTATAATTCCGGTTCAATTTAACTGCTAATTAGGTGCAGACGTATTTTTGCGTCCTTGTTTATATGAATAAAATAGAAATCCGTTCCTTTGATATCGATGCTCGCGGTGTAGGTAACTTGCAAAATGAAGATGGTACGCAAGGCAAGGTGGTGTTTGTAGAAGGTGCTTTGCCTGGAGAATTGGTTGGATTTAGTTCCTACAAAAAGAAGGCAAGTTGGGAGGTGGCAACGATGACCAGTTTGCATCGCGAGTCGTCGCAAAGAGTGGTGCCAAAGTGTGAGTTCTTTGGCGTTTGTGGTGGCTGTTCAATGCAGCACCTTAATGCCGAAGCGCAAGTCGCAATTAAGCAGCGCGTTTTGGAAGATAATCTATGGCACATTGGTAAGGTTCGTGCCGAAACCATGCTTCGTCCAATTTACGGGCCGACCTGGGGTTATCGGTATCGAGCAAGATTGTCTGTGCGTCACGTAATTAAGAAGGGTGTTGTGCTGGTGGGATTTCACGAGAAAAAATCACGCTACGTCGCCAATATGGAAACTTGTGAAATTTTGCCGCCCCATGTTTCTGCAATGTTGATGCCTTTGCGCGAATTAATTGGCAGTCTTTCTATTATTGAGCAGTTGCCTCAGATCGAGCTGGCAGTTGGCGAAGGCGTAACTGCGATGGTGTTGCGAATTATGGCTACGCTGACAGCGGAGGATGAAGTTCGACTGAAGGCATTCGCTGATAAGTATAAGGTGGAGTGGTGGTTGCAACAGAAAGGTCCGGAATCTGCAACGCCGTATTATCCGGCGAATAGTGAGTTATTTTATTCATTGCCGGAGTTTGGCGTGAAAATGCCGTTTAAACCAACAGATTTCACACAGGTGAATCATCACATCAACAGGGTTTTGGTTTCGCGAGCTTTGCGTTTGCTTGATGTGCAAAAAGGTGAGCGGGTGGCGGATCTATTCTGTGGCCTGGGAAATTTTACTTTACCTATAGCCACAATTGCGGAAGAAGTCGTTGGTATTGAGGGGAGTGATGTGCTCACTGAACGAGCTAGACAAAATGCCTTGAGAAATGGTTTGAGTGAGAAAACTTCATTCAGCACCCAAAATTTGTTTGTGATTACGGCTCACGATTTTGTAGCGTTGGGGAAATTTGATCGTATGTTGATTGACCCGCCGAGGGACGGTGCAATGGCAGTGTGCCAGGCATTGATCGACCTGTGTGTATTGGCTCCTGAACTTCGGCCAACGAGATTGGTCTATGTTTCTTGCAGCCCCTCAACTTTGGCGAGGGATGCGGGAATGCTAGTGCGAGATGCTGGCTATAAACTGAGTTTTGCTGGTGTTGTTAATATGTTTCCTCATACTTCGCATGTCGAGTCGGTTGCGGTATTTGATTTGGAGTAAGGGCTCATTTTTCTTTGCATCATTTAGTGTTTTTGGTTCGCTTTGTGCGGACATTAATTGTGTTCTGAGTATTTCTGGGGCAGCAAGAAGTGCGTTTCATGCTAAAATCTAAGGTTAGATGAATTCTTGAGTTTTTGTCTTAACCCTTTCTTTTTATTGGAGTTTTTAGATGTCTATCGAACGCACATTGTCTATTATTAAACCCGATGCAGTTGCAAAAAATGTGATTGGGCAAATTGTTAGTCGTTTTGAAGCTGCTGGTCTGAAAGTCGTGGCAGCTCGTTTGACCCAATTGTCGCGCGCTGAAGCTGAAGGATTCTATGCGGTTCATGCTGCACGTCCATTTTTCAAGGATTTGGTTGATTTTATGATCTCAGGTCCGGTATTTGTGCAGGTTTTGGAGGGGGAGGGCGCGATTTTGAAAAATCGTGATCTGATGGGCGCAACTGATCCAAAGAAGGCAGAAAAAGGAACTATTCGTGCAGACTTTGCAGAATCAATTGATGCAAATGCCGTGCATGGCTCGGATGCGGCTGAAACAGCGGCTGTTGAAATTGCGTATTTCTTTCCGGCATTGAACGTGTATTCACGTTAATTGTTATTGCTAGTTTTTTTGAAGAAATTACACCCTGTTGGCGATTGTGCTAACGGGGTGCGAAAGAGGTATACATGACGGCACTCATTAACTTATTGGATTTGGATCCTGCGCAATTGGTCGCATATTGCGGTGAGCTGGGTGAGAAGCCGTTTCGTGCAAAGCAACTGCAACGCTGGATACATCAATTTGGCGCGCGCAGTTTTGAAGAAATGACGGATCTCGCAAAATCGTTGCGGGAAAAATTAACAACAAGAGCAATAATTGGTGCTCCTGCTGTTATTAGTGATCATACATCGGCAGACGGGACTCGAAAGTGGCTGGTTGACGTCGGCCAAGGAAACGCTGTTGAAACGGTGTTTATTCCAGAAGAAAATCGTGGAACCTTGTGTATATCCACGCAGGCCGGATGTGCGGTAAATTGCCGCTTTTGTTCTACCGGCAAGCAGGGTTTCAACCGTAATTTAAGTGTGGCTGAAATTATTGGTCAATTGTGGATGGCAGAGTTTGAATTGCGAAAAACCAAGGGTGTTGTTGCTGGCCCAAAAGGGGAGCGCCAAATAACCAATGTCGTAATGATGGGGATGGGCGAGCCGTTATTGAATTTTGCACCAACCGTGACTGCACTGCGATTGATGTTGGATGATAACGCGTACGGATTGTCACGTCGGCGTGTTACTTTATCGACGAGCGGTGTTGTTCCTATGATCGATAAGTTGTCGCAAGAGTGCCCGGTTGCGCTTGCCGTGTCATTGCACGCATCAAATGATGAGCTGCGCGATAGTTTAATTCCATTAAATAAAAAATATCCCCTCTCTGAATTAATGGCAGCGTGCAAGCGATATCTTGAGTTTGCGCCGAGAGACTTTATTACTTTCGAGTATTGCATGCTTGACGGAGTAAATGACTCTGATTTGCATGCGAAAGAGTTAATTCAGTTGGTTAAGAATGTTCCATGTAAGTTTAATTTGATTCCATTTAATCCATTTCCAGAATCTGGTTTGAAAAGATCGGGAAATTTGAGGATTAAAGCGTTTTCTCAAGTATTGCTTGATGCGGGAATAGTTACGACGATCAGGAAAACTAGGGGGGATGACATTGACGCCGCATGTGGGCAATTGGCGGGTGAGGTGCAGGATCGTACGAGAGTTCAGTTGCGTATGCAAAAAATGGACGAATATAAATCCAGATTTGGTGAAAATTTCGGAAAGATAGTGGAGATTGTTCAGTGAATATATTTCGTGGAAGTCGCAGTTTGTCGCTTGGTTTGATTTTGATGTTATCGCTGACTTTGTTTGGTTGCGCATCAAGGCGTCTTGATGAAAATCCTGTTGACTCTCCTTCCGCGGAAAAACTTGAGGCGCAAAAGCGAGCGTCAATTCGAATGCAACTGGCAATTGGATATTATCAGCAAGGGCAGCAAAAGGTAGCTTTGGATGAAATTCGTGAAGCTTTGAAGATTTCGCCCGATTTAGTTGATGCTTATAGTGTTCGTGCAGTCATCTTTATGGATATGGGTGAGAAGCAGTTGGCTGAAGAGAATTTTTTGTACGCGTTGAAATTGGCCCCTAATCATTCAGATATTATGAACAATTATGGTTGGTTTCTTTGTCAAAATGGCCGCGAAAAAGATGGGCTTGCTTATCTTGATAAGGTGATTAAGGATTCTGCGTACCCGACTCCTGGAAAAGCATTGAACAATGCAGGGTTGTGTAGTTTGCATTTGAAGGATATTGCGGCTGCCGAGCGTTATTTTATGCAGGGTTTGAAAGAGGAGCCTGCAAATCCGGCTATTAATGCAAATATTGCAAATATTTTGTACGACCGTGGCCAATATGGGCAAGCTAAGTTCTATATTGACCGGGTCATGAATAAGTTTGATGTCATAAAGGCAGACGTTTTATGGCTTGCGATAAGAATTGAAAAAAAACTTGGGGATGCTGCTGCAGTCAATGGTTTAGCAACGCAATTGCGCAGGCGTTACCCGAACTCAAGGGAATATACCTTGTTCCAGCGGGGAGCGTTTGATGAGTGAGGTGGAGTTGAATTCTTTGTCTGTACAAGAGGTGAATGAGGTTGAAGCTGCTTCGTCACCAAAACAGTTGTCTGCAGGCGAACAATTGCTTTCTGCGCGCAAACTCGCTGGATTGACTATTCAGCAGGTTGCCGATCAATTAAAGTTGTCTCATAGGCAAATTCAAGCAATTGAATCGAATCGTTTCGATGAGTTGCCAAAGATGGTGATAGTCAGAGGATTTATCCGCTCATATGCCAAGTTGCTTAAGATCGATTCTGCGTCGCTAATTTCCAGTCTTCCCAATGAGTCTAGCGGCTTATCTGGAGCGGATGCCGATTTGAGGCCAACTTTGGCAACGCCGTTTCTTGAGTCTCGAATGCCGTTTTTGGGCAAGCCAGATAATAATCGAAAGTATTTGATTGGTGCTGCAGTATTGGCTGTGGCAGCAGTGTTATTTATGTTTGCGCAGCGCCTTGAGCAATCAGGTTACTTAAGCAAGTTTTTATCGCCTGGCGCGCATCAAAAAATCGCTACTAGTGATGTAATCACTGCAAATTCAACAGTGACACAAGTAGTGAGCAACGGCGTTTTGCCTTCTGCGGAATCTACCCAAAGTCATGCGGTTTCCGCAGTGCCTGCAAGCAATGCTGATTCGGTGATAAATGAAACATCCCGAATTGCCAAACCTCAAGAGGTAGATTCACCTGAACATAAAATGCCGGTCGCTGAAAATGGCGTCAGTAATAAGTTGTTATTCAAGTTTCGTGAGGATTCGTGGATACAAGTTAAGCGTGACGATGGTGTAATTCTTACTTCCCATGTTGCCAAGGCTGGTAGTGAAGAGACGTTTGACGTGCAAGGTGTATTGCAAGTCCGGATAGGAAATGCTGCTGGAGTTGACGGTTGGCTTCGCGGCGCAGCAATGGAGATATCGCCTGGGCGCGATACTAACGTGATCAATTTGAGTGTTAAGTAATTTATATGTCATTTTCGTCAGTTGTATTGTCTGGGCCATTAGCTCGGAGAGCTAGCCGTAGTGTCAAAATTGCGCATGGGCAGCGTGAAGTGATAGTTGGAGGAAATTCACCAATTGTTGTGCAATCAATGACGAATACCGATACGGCCGATGTTTTTGCGACCGCCATTCAAATCAAGGAACTCGCACGTGCTGGCTCAGAATTGGTGAGGATTACCGTCAATAACGCCGAGTCTGCTGCTGCTGTGCCATTTATTAGAGAGCAACTTGATCGGATGGGAATTGATGTGCCGTTGATTGGTGATTTTCACTACAACGGACACACTTTGCTCAGGGATTTTCCAGACTGTGCGAACAGTCTTTCAAAATACAGGATTAATCCCGGTAATGTTGGTCAAGGTGCTAAACGTGATACGCAGTTCGCGCAGATGATTGAAATTGCGTGCAGGTATGAAAAACCAGTACGTATAGGAGTGAATTGGGGAAGTCTTGATCAGGCATTGCTAGCGCGCGTCATGGATGAAAATGCGCAGCGTGCGAATCCCTGGAGTTCCCAGACTGTGATGTACGAAGCGTTGATTGTGTCCGCGATCGAAAATGCATTGCGCGCTGAACAGTTGGGGCTTGCCGGTGACAAAATAGTTTTATCCTGTAAAGTTTCCGGCGTTCAGGATTTAATTGCTGTTTATCGTGAATTGTCGCGCCGCTGTGATTATTCATTGCATTTGGGTTTGACAGAGGCTGGAATGGGAAGTAAGGGGATCGTCGCTTCGACTGCTGCCCTGTCTGTCCTGATGCAAGAAGGAATTGGCGACACCATTCGAATTTCATTGACACCAGAGCCAGGTGGGGATCGTTGTCGTGAGGTGGTGGTTGCGCAAGAAATATTGCAAACAATGGGGTTGCGTAAATTTACGCCTATGGTAATAGCGTGCCCAGGCTGTGGGCGAACTACGTCAACAGTATTTCAGGAGCTGGCTGATAATATCCAGACCTATTTACGCGAACAAATGCCAGTTTGGAAAGAAATTTTCCCTGGCGTTGAAAATATGAATGTTGCCGTCATGGGGTGTATTGTAAATGGCCCGGGTGAGTCTAAGCACGCCAACATCGGTATCAGTTTGCCTGGCACTGGCGAATCTCCGGCGGCACCTGTGTTTATCGATGGAGTAAAGGCAGTTACTTTGCGTGGCGAGCGTATCGTGGAAGAATTTAAAACCATTGTGCTAGATTATGTAAAGAGTCGCTACGGCTCTTCGTCCCTAATTGAGCGCAATTAAATGCAGAAAAATATGTCGGAAATAAAGAAAATGGAAAAAATTGTCGGTGTCAAAGGTATGAACGACCTATTGCCGCCGGATTCTGCTCTTTGGGAGTTGTTTGAAAATACAGTTCAATCCGTCCTGAAAAGTTACGGTTTTCAACAAATCCGTACGCCAATTCTGGAATCAACACCGTTGTTTGCACGCGGTCTTGGAGAGGTTACAGATATTGTTGAAAAGGAAATGTATTCTTTCGAAGATGCAATGAATGGTGATAAGTTGACTTTGCGTCCGGAGGGAACTGCAGGAGTTGTCAGATCGGCGATTGAGCATAATCTTGTCTATGACGGACCTAAGCGTTTGTGGTACAGCGGCCCTATGTTTCGCCACGAAAAACCTCAACGCGGGCGTTATCGCCAATTTCATCAAGTTGGAGCTGAAGCTTTAGGTTTCAGCGGGCCAGACATTGATGCGGAATTGATCGCAATGTGCCAGCGTCTGTGGGATGATTTAGGATTAAAAAATGTGCGGCTGGAGCTAAATTCGATCGGTGATGCGCAGGAGCGTAATGTGCATCGCGCAGCCTTGATTGAGTATTTTGAAAAGAATAAAGACCTGCTGGATTCAGAGGCGTTGCGCCGTTTATACAGCAATCCTTTACGTATACTGGATACTAAAAATCCTGCAATGCAAGAAATGGTGAATCAGGCGCCCAAATTGCTTGATTTTCTCGGTTCGGAATCACTTGCGCATTTTGATGGTGTGCAGAGAATTTTGCGTGACAACAGTATTCCATTTTCAATCAATTCGAGGTTGGTGCGCGGTATGGATTACTATAATCGCACTGTTTTTGAGTGGGTTACTGATCAGCTTGGATCGCAAGGCACTGTTTGCGCAGGTGGCAGATATGATGCTCTTTTCAGTATCTTTGGTGGAAAACCAACGCCAGCTTGCGGGTTTGCAATGGGTATCGAGCGTTTGCTTGAGCTGATGAAAGAGTCTGGCGAGCACCATTCACCTGCTTTATGCGACGTATATCTGGTTCATCAGGGTGCTGCTGCTCAAGCTAAATCTTTTGTGCTTGCGGAACGATTGCGTGATGCCGGGTTGGATGTTGTGTTACATTGCGCAGCGTCGAGTGGTGTAGGAAGTTTTAAATCCCAGATGAAAAAAGCGGATTCAAGTGGTGCCGCTTATGCGGTCATTCTGGGCGATGACGAAATCGCGCAAGAGGTAGCAAGCATTAAATTTTTACGCTCAGATACAACTGAACAAAATCAAATGAGCGTATCTCTAGACGGCGTCGTTGACTTCTTGGTTGATCAAATGCTAAATGCGGCAGATGACACTTGTTGCGACGATCCAACTCACCATCATATTCATCATTAATCTGAAAAATGGCATACGATTTAGAAGAGCAAGAACAGCTGGCGACATTAAAGGCTATCTGGAAACAATATGGAAATCTTGTAACTTGGGGAGTAATAGTTGCTCTGGTAATTTATTCTGCTTGGACAGGATGGAGTAATTATCAAAGCAAACAATCTGCTCAAGCGTCACAGTTATATGCGGAGTTACAGAAATCTTTGGAATTAAAGGATGATGCAAAGGTACAGCGTGCTGCGAACGATTTGAAGGGGCGCTTCCCTGGTACCGCATATTCGTCCATGGGGGCATTGATTGCCGCAAAGAGTGCGTTTGATTCCAGTCACTTAGATGTTGCAAAAAATCAGTTGCAATGGGTTTTGACTTCTGGAAATGTTGGCGAATATAAGTCATTAGCGCAAATTCGCCTTGCCAGCTTGGCATTGGATGAGAAGTCTTACGATGAGGCTTTGAGGCAATTGTCTGGCGATTTTCCGATAGAGCTTCAAGCAGAAGTATTGGATAAAAAAGGAGATGTGTACTTTGCTCAAAGTAAATTTGCCGAAGCTCACTCCGCATACCAGACTGCAATGGAAAAAATGACTGATAAAAATCCGGGTAGGCGATTGCTTCAGATAAAGCTTGATGCGACGGAGCCTGAAATGACTAACGTTGCAAGCAAATAAGAGGTAATACATGTATATTTTTACCAGACTGCCATTAATTGCAGTTTTTTTTGTCTTAACTGGATGTTCTTCACTTTCTTCGTTAAATCCATTTTCTTCTAAGCTTGACCCTAAAAATGCTCCCGCAATATTGGAGGATTTTAAACCCACGCTTTCCGTGAGGAAAGTTTGGTCTGTATCTGTCGGTTCGGCTGGAAATTACGTATTTTCACCGGCGAGCGATGGTCGTAATTTATACTCAGCATCCTCCGATGGAACACTGGTTAAAATAGATTCTGTTAGTGGTAATGTGCTTTGGCGTATAAATTCTGGTACGCGGCTAACTGGCGGTGTTGGTGCTGATTCTTTAACTGTTGCTGTCGCTGGAGACAAAGGTTTGCTTTCGGCATTTGATTCTGATGGTAAATTGAGATGGAAAGTGCAGAACTCGACTGAAATGTTGTCTGCCCCAGTTGTTGGAGATGGCTTGGTCGTCGCACGAAGTATTGACAACAGAGTTTCTGCATTCGACGCTCAGACTGGGAAGCGCAAATGGGTTGTAGAAAGACCATTGCCTGCATTAACTTTGCGTACTGTTCCAGGATTGGTAATTGAAAATCATCAAGTACTTGTGGCATTGCCGGGTGGGCACATGATTTCGATTTCTACAGAAACTGGTGCAGTGCGGTGGGATTCTGTTGTTGGCGAACCCAAGGGTGCT
>JAGWUK010000801.1 GCA_028868455.1 Burkholderiales bacterium
ACGATGCATTGACCGGCTTCGTCAGAAAACCATCCGGCATCGCAATATCGTCCCGATAACTGACCTCCTCTCGCCCGTGTGGGCTGACCAGTATTGCCAAAGGTGTGGATTGCAAGGAAGAATCACGCTTTAACTCGGTAATTAATTCCAGTCCATCCAGGCCTGGCATATGCAGATCCGTAAATACAATGCCATACGGACGCGACTCATCGGTTGCGCGTACTGCCTGTAAAGCTTCTGCGCCATTTCTTACGACATGAACTGTAACGGGTAAAGCGGCCAGGATTTCGCGCAAAATTTCTGCTGCGCTGAAATTATCATCAACAACCAGCAAGCGCATTTGATTAATCGATTCTGGCACAACCAGCCTATCCTGCTGTTGATCTGCCATCCCAAACCACACCGAAAAACACACTGAGGTACCAACACCGGATTCACTGCTCAGGCTGATATCGCCCCCCATTAATTCGACCATGCCTTTAGAAATCGACAAGCCCAGGCCGGTACCACCGAACTTGCGTGTCGTCGATTCATCCGCCTGGCTAAACGGCCGAAACAGTTTTGCAGCTTGCTCGGGGCTCATCCCTATACCCGTATCGCGTACCTCAAACTCCAGCTTTACCTGTTCGCCTTTGATTTCCAGCAAACGACATGCGACGTAAATTTCTCCGTGTGAGGTAAATTTGATCGCATTGTTGGCCAGGTTGATCAACACCTGGCCAACACGCAAAGGATCACCTTTCAAATTGCGGGGAATGTTGAGTGGTGCGTGAAACATGAATTCCAGGCCTTTTTCAAATGCACGGTCACTCGTTATTGCAGCGATATTTTTGAGGACATCGTCCAGATTAAAGTCAACCTGCTCGATGTCCAGTTTGCCCGCTTCGATTTTAGAAAAATCAAGAATGTCATTAATAATTCCCAGCAAGGACAGCCCAGCCTTGTGAATTTTTTCGACATAGTCTCTTTGCTTGGCATTCAATGCCGTACGCAGGGCAAGATGCGCCATACCTATGATAGCGTTCATAGGGGTTCGTATTTCATGGCTCATATTTGCCAGAAACATGGATTTGGCTTCTGTCGTTTCTTCGGCATGGCGCCTTGCCATTTCCGATTCTTTTAACTCATTTTGCATTTGCAAGGTTTGCAAACGGATTTGTTCGGCCATGCTTTCTTTGAGTTGTGACTCAAGTTGTTTTCTTTGCGTGATATCGGAAACGAAAGACAAGGTTGCCGGCTGATCTTCCCAATCGATCAGTACCGCCGACAACTCCACCCAGATAATTTCTTTGGTCTGGTGATTCTCGATGCGAAAATGGTAGTACTGTTCGACCGTCTCACCTTGTAGCCGGCGACTGTGGTGATCGATGACCAACGCTCTGTCATCAGGATAAATTGCCGTAATGAATGGCATAGATTCAAGCTGATGCGCTGAATAGCCAGTCAGGCTGCGCACCCGTGGATTGGCAAAAACGATGCGCCCATGCTGTACCACCAAGATACCTTCAGTGACATTATTGATGAGCTGGCGATAGTGTTTTTCCGACTTATTCAGATCGACTTCCAATTGTCGGCGTGCCGAAATATCCATCACGACCCAGACCGTTCCGTGCGATAAATCGTTTTTATCGACCGCGCGCCCAGAAAAATGCACCCAGAACAAGCTCCCATCGCTCCGGCGCATTTGCAGCTCAGTCTCATACGATTCTCCGCGCAGCACGGCCTGATTAACCTGCCCGCCCGACTCCAGATAAGCTGCGCGCG
>JAGWUK010000802.1 GCA_028868455.1 Burkholderiales bacterium
TGGCTCGACTTTAGTGGGCGAACTGGTCGATTCCTCGCTGTTCTACGTCATCGCCTTCTACGGCATCTGGTCCACCGAACAAGTCATCGCCGTAGCGATTGCGCAATACATCCTCAAAACCAGCTGGGAAGTGGTGATGACCCCGGTGACCTACAAAGTGGTGAATTTTCTGAAGCGCAAGGAAGACGAGGATTATTACGACCGGAACACGAACTTTACGCCGTTTAGTTTGAAGGTTTGATTATCCAATCAACTCAAGAAAAACGGTAGGTACGCTAATTTCTCCTAGCTTTCAAATGGATGCATTAAATTTTTATTTTTTCTAATCTCAGAAAATTCATTAAGAACTTTCAAATCATGTTCACTTAACTTATTAGGGAGTGTTGGGTTTAAAATTATTTCAACTTTACGACTCACTCCATCACTTCCTGCCGTATCCGCCAACAACAAGATAGCTCCACATTTTTCTAACAAGCCATCAATAACAATTTGCCGTGCCCAATCATTAATGCCTCCTGCTATTATTGACAAATCCACAATCAATATACCTTTCTCGCTCACAGGCAATTGTTGTATTTTTTCATTTATTTTTTTCTCAGCGCCATAATCAGGGATATGTAGATACGCTGAGCCAAAAACATTCAAGTTCGCATATTGTTTTACTGATATATGTGACTCAATGTGCTCAAAAACTTTTTGCGACTCATCTTCACCTTGTGAGACCGTAAAAAAAACTGCCAAATCATTAAATTTAGCGTCACACTTTAGTTCTTTCAACCAAGCCTCAATAGCAGCGTATTGAGGCTCTTCAAATTCCTTCTTAAGCACAACAACACCTCTACGACCAGGAACTATATGTGCAGCCAATTTCGCTAGATTTTTACCCAACGAATCAAGTTTTTCTTGCGTCGTAGCTGCCATTTTTCGGCTAATTTCAACATAAACCCAAGAGTTCTCCCCAGGCAACTTAAATTTACAATCAGCCTTACCGCCTCCATGACCATTTGTAGGCTCTAATTCAACCTCACAACCGCATCTTATTAAATCTGATACAACCGACACTTCCAAGTCAACATTGTTACTGCAAATTCCATTTTTCAATTTTCTTGAAATATCAAAAAACCCAGATAAATTTTTTATTAATTGAATATCATCCCACAAAAAAAATAACTTTTCAACCGCAGTTATACCACCATAAATTTTATTATGACCCAAGGCACTGATTATATTTTGATCCGTAAAAGTTACAACGGTGATTTCCTTTTCAACCCACTCTTTGCCGAACATCGTAGATAAATCATTGAATGCCGCAATTACCTTTTGGTAATTCGCCTCATGTAATTGATCGCCACTAATTAATTTAATATCAGATTCTGAATACTCCATCATATTTCACACTTGTATATTAAAAATTTACGGTACGCGTCTATCCACCTCATCCAAAGTCTCCGCCGCCAAATGCCCCACCTCGCCCCACGCCACCAGCCTTAAACCATCCCCGCTCCAACGCAGACGGTTCACACTGGCGTTTTTTAAATCAAAATCCCGTGGTGCATGCAGAGCTAGGCCTGTCGCCATGCGGTACACACAATCCAACACACCGCCATGCGCGACGAGCACAATACGCTGCCCACGATGCCGCGCTGCCAGTGCATCCACCGCTGCCGCCACGCGCGTATAAAACATCTGCAAGGATTCGCCCTGCTCGGGGACGAAGTCGGTTTCCCGCGCTTGCCATGCGGCGTAGTTGCGCGGATGTTGG
>JAGWUK010000803.1 GCA_028868455.1 Burkholderiales bacterium
TAACGGGGGTTGGATGGTGGCTGGTGAATGGCAATGTATTTTCACCAAAAAGTACTTGTCCAAGCTTATCTCTAACATTAAATCCAATGATTGGATGAAGCATATCCTCGTGTATTTTTGCTTGAATTGTAATTCTTGCCTTATCCCAACCTTTAAAAATGCAGTCGGAATTATCTTTATCAATTTTTTCAAGATTTACTGATGTTATTTCACCTTTCCCTGTTTTCCAGCCATTTGCCTGAGTCAAATTATCACTAACTTCAAATTCTGCTCCATAATCTAGAGCGTTACCCCAAATTTCAATTTGCTTAGAAATTTGAGATTTTGTAGCATCTTCTGTTGATATCTGATTAATGGCATGAAGCTCCGCATCAGAGCCATAGGTCTCTTGTAGAGTATATTGTAGATATTGCTCCGCAATATTCTGTGAGGCTCCCATTTGTCGGACTTCGCCTTTGTGGAGCCAGATGGCTTTTTCGCATAAATTGAGTACCGAACCCATATCATGACTCACAAATAGCAGGGTGCCATTTTTTTGGAAATTTCTGATAAAGCGCATACATTTCTGTGTAAAAACGGCATCGCCCACGGCGAGCGCTTCATCTACGACCAAAATATCTGCATCTACGTGCGCAATCACGGCAAATGCTAGTCGGACATACATGCCACTAGAATAATTTTTAACTGGTTGCTCAATAAAGTCGCCAATATCTGCAAAGGCGGCAATGTCGGCAAAGCGTGCGTCAATTTGCTCTTTACTCAAGCCGAGGATAGATGCGTTCATATACACATTTTCACGGCCTGTAAACTCTGGATTAAAGCCCGCACCGAGTTCGAGTAGTGCGGCAATACGTCCGCGGGTTTGAATATCGCCCTGCGTTGGATTGAGCGTTCCACAAATCATCTGCAGCAACGTGCTTTTACCGCTACCGTTGCGCCCTACAATACCAATGGTTTCGCCTTTTTTGATTTCAAAGTTGAGATCTTTGAGTGCCCAAAATTCGCGATAGTATTTTTTACGCTTTCCGGCAAACATTTGCAGTAGGCGGTCACGCGGCCGATCATAAATGTGGAAGCATTTACTAAGGCCCTCAACTTTAATAGCTAAATCAGAGGACATCAGCGAATCCTTTACGTGTTTTTTGGAACCAAGCAAAGCCGAATATTGCTATGAGACTAGCGACAGCCCATGTTAGGGCTAAGAGTGACCAATCCGGGTCTTTTCCCCACATGAGAATGTCGCGCACTTGCTCAACAATGGGCGTAAGCGGATTGAGCATCATGAGACTTTGAAAGCGCTCTGGCAGGGCCGAGACGGGGTAAAAAATGGGGGACAGGAACAGCAGCACGGTCATGAGTAAACCAATGATTTGACCAACGTCGCGTAGGTAAGTGCCGAGCGAGGCTAGCATCCAAGAAATACCAAGTGTAAATAGAAGGAATGGAAAGATAACAACGGGCAACCAAAGTAAAGTTGTGTGCGGCACGCCAAAGAAGACGAAGTAGAACACTAGCCAAACAAAAAAACTGATGCAGGCATGAAAAAATGCCGAGCAGAGTGTGACGATGGGAAGTATTTCAAGTGGAAAGACGACTTTTTTGACGTAGTTGACGTTAGATATGATGAGATTGGGTGCGCGGCTGACGCATTCGGAAAATAAATTAAACACCATTAGGCCAGCAAACAGCACGAGTGCAAATTCAGTTTTGCTGTCACTACCACTGTTCCAGCGTGCTTTGAATACCATGCTGAAAACGAATG
>JAGWUK010000804.1 GCA_028868455.1 Burkholderiales bacterium
CCGGGAGCCACACCAAAATAGCCGGCTTCCGGATTGATCGCGTACAGTCGACCATCTTTACCCGGTTTGATCCAGGCAATATCGTCACCAATCGTCGTGACTTTCCAGCCCTTGATAGCCGGGATCAGCATGGCAAAATTGGTTTTTCCGCAGGCAGAAGGGAAAGCCGCTGCGACATAGTCTTTTTTGCCTTCAGGCGATTCAACGCCCAATATCAGCATGTGTTCTGCCAGCCAGCCCTGATCACGGCCCATGTTCGATGCAATGCGCAAGGCAAAGCATTTTTTGCCCAGCAAGGCATTGCCGCCGTAGCCGGAGCCATACGACCAGATTTCACGTGTCTCAGGATAATGCACGATGTATTTGGTGGAATTGCAAGGCCAGGCCACGTCTTGTTCGCCTGCAGCCAATGGTGCGCCGACCGTATGGACGCAAGGAACAAAATCACCATCGCTGCCCAAAACGTCGTATACCGCTTTGCCCATGCGCGTCATGATGCGCATATTGGCGACGACATACGGCGAATCCGACAACTCGACGCCGATGTGCGCGATTGGTGAGCCGAGCGGCCCCATGGAAAACGGCACGACATACATGGTACGGCCACGCATGCAACCGTCGAACAAAGGATGCAAAACGGTGCGCATTTCTGCCGGTGCCATCCAGTTGTTGGTCGGACCAGCGTCTTCTTGCTTTTCTGAGCAGATGAAAGTCCGGTCTTCCACCCGGGCGACGTCAGATGGATCGGAGCACGCCAGATAACTGTTAGGACGCTTTGCTTCGCTGAGTTTTTTCATGGTGCCGGCGGCAACCATCTGCGCGCACAGGCGATCATATTCTTCCTGTGAGCCATCACACCAGTAAATGCTGTCGGGCTTGGTCAGTGCCGCCATTTCGGCGACCCAATTGATTAATTTTTGATGCTTAACGTGAGCGGGCGCATTAATTGCGGCCACGCCCTTCATGACGGGTTGATTCACGATACTACCTCCAATGCCATTTCAATAAAAAAACCGGTGTAGCGGCACGGCAGGATCGTCGTTAGATTGTTGGGCTATGCGAGCAGAATAAGCTCCAGCAAGGCGAACACCATAGCGGCGGTTCTGTCGGATAATACGAAGACAAGAATGTGATCCTGGCTTCTTGTGCGGTGAGTTGAGTTGGTCTTGCCACACAATCTTGTTCCCGCCAGGATAGTGCGGAAAACAAGAATCAAAAAGCTACGTAGGCAAATATTGTACACGCGACAGTAGCCTGGCGCTAACTTTACGTCAAATTCGTTATCACAGTAATATGTTTTATGAAAGTGAAACTAGTTCACCAGTCCCGTCAATGAAGGAAAATTTTTCATGAAAATAGCCGTTCTCGATGATTATCAAGATGTCGTCCGTCATCTCAAGTGCTTTGATCTGCTGCAGGGGCATGACGTCAAAGTATTCAACAACAGTGCGACGGGTGTCGGGCAACTGGCAATCCGTCTGGCGCCTTTTGACGCGCTGGTGCTGATACGTGAACGCACGCGTTTGTCTAAGGCGTTGATGCAGCGTCTGCCAAATCTGAAGCTGTTGTCGCAAACCGGCAAGGTGGCCGGGAATATCGACATCGCGGCTGCTGCGGAATTGAATATTGCCATTGCAGAAGGCGTCGGCGACCCGACTGCACCGGCAGAACTGACCTGGGCGCTGATCATGGCCGCCTCGCGCAAGCTGACCAACTACGCGGGCTTGCTGCAAGAAGGCGTGTGGCAGGCGTCTTCTAC
>JAGWUK010000805.1 GCA_028868455.1 Burkholderiales bacterium
ATGTTCGCAAAAACCGGCGCGCGTAGAAAATAAGAAATCATCGACGCTGTTAATCCCCAAAAGAGGTGGCTCCAGCGTATAGGCGAATGGTTCGTGGCGAAAATACTGCAAAACTGCAGACATTAATTGACGGTCATCGCCGTATCGCTGACGCAATTCCGCCGCGAATGCCAGGGTGCGCGGATTGTAATTCGCAGGTAATTCCAGAGAATCGCCTAGTTCTGCGGCACTTGCCTCCGCTCGCAGACGGTATTGCGGATACGAACGTACAGCGTAGCGCAGGCGTTGAAATAATGGAACTGCACTACGCGACTCCATTTCGAGATTGAGCGTACTTTGCGCATTGTTTTCCAATATCGGCGGCGCGGCTGGTACATCGAGGGCAAACAGCCAGCGCTGTCCATTCGGTTCGAGAATAATTTGTTGACGGATTTCCGGCCCGCTAACGCTGGCAATCGTTGAACCGGTGAACGGGGCTGACCTGCCGCGTGACCATGATTTGCCATCGAAATAATTCAGGACGATGCCGCGCCAGTACAAAAGGGATTTATTGGGGACAGCACCGGTGAACCTGACGCGGAAAGCGATATCGTCGGACAGTGCAAGATCACTGATCGTACCGGGCGTCATGGAATCGCTGAGACCTGAGCGTCCGGCATGTGCATCGCCAGGTAAACCCCATAACGGCCCCTGAATCCGCGGGAACAGAAAAAACGCCACAATCGTGAGCGGGATCGCTAATCCGACGATGGTCAATCCCAGCTTGAGTCTTTGCAGTAACGAGGGGATGGTGCCCGTGTAGTGAAAAGAGAGTTGCGCGGTCAAGAGCAGGCTCACTGCCAAAAGTGTGATGAATGCCGTACCAATGGTTTGCTGGTAAAAGAAGCTGGTCAGCAATAAGAAAAATCCCAGATAAATGACGACAAACAAATCCCGCTTGGCATGCATCTCCAGCAGTTTGCAGGTGAGTAGTAGCACCAGCATGGTGACGCCGGCCTCGCGGCCAAAAAACGTATGGTGCGTCAGATACACGCCGCCCATCATTGCCGCCGAAACCGGCAACAGTATCCATGCAGGCGGTAAGCGCCTGCCGTTGAGCGTCAGCCAGCTGCGCCATACGAGGAGCAGCGCGCAACCAAGGTTAACCCACCAATCGACGTGGCTGGCATGCGGAAGCAACACCAGCAGGCAGGCCGCGATCAACAATAACGTGTCGGCCTTATCGCGTGTCAGCAGGGGTAATGAAGGTAGGAGTCGCATTGACGTCAGAGTTCGTAAAGTGCCAGTGCGCGCAGGCAGGCGTCGCGATGCGCCGGGCCTAGAGCAGGCGGGTAATTGGTTGCGCCAAGCCGGAAGCCATAAGTCACACCGTGGTTGTCGGCTTCCAGCACCCAGCTGGTGAGCCGGGATAATTTTAATTCCGTGTCCATTTGTCTTGGCAGGGCGCCAAAGTCGAGCACGATATCGCTGCCGGAACCGCCGGAAAACTGTTTTGTCACCAGTTGACCGCCAAGTGAAGGATCGATGCGGGCAATTTGTTTCCATGCCAGATGCTTGAGTGCATCGCCAGACTGGTACGCGCGTACACCGGAAAAATCCTCGTCACCGGCGTGACCCTGAACATCGTTGCGGGCCTGGCCGGAAACCGGCAAAGGCGGCGGATTGGCTTCTGGTTGTGGATACACCACAGCATGCGCATCGGGTAACCATGTGCTCCAGGCACGCAGCAGACCTAACGGAAACCAGGTTTGCAGACG
>JAGWUK010000080.1 GCA_028868455.1 Burkholderiales bacterium
ACCGTGCATCTGGCAAATCGCCTGCTGACACTGGCGCGCACTGGCCACGGCATGGAAGCCGCAGAAATGCAAAGTCTGTCGCTGACGCGGCTGGCGCGTCAGGTCTGCGTCGAACTGGCCTTGCCGGCGGTACGCAAACATATCGATCTGGCGCTGGATGCTGAAGATGATGTGATGATCTTCGGCCAGGAATTGCTCATCCATGAAATGCTCAGCAACCTGCTCGACAATGCCATACGTTACACGCCACTGCATGGCCACATCCAGTTCCGCGTGCAGGTACAAAATCATTGCGCCTTGCTGGAAATTGAAGACAGCGGCCCCGGCATTCCGGAGGCTGATCTGCCGCGCGTGTTTGAACCGTTTTATCGTGCCACGACCACCAGCGCCGACAATCCTGGCGGCACCGGGCTGGGCTTATGCATCGTGCGCGATATCGTTGCCCTGCATCAGGGGCAGATCGCCTTGCAGAATCTGGCGTCTGAAAATGCCGCCGAAACGGTGCTCAGCGGCTTGCGGGTTTCCATACTAATTCCTTGTCCGGCTTGATTGCTGGTACGATACTACGGTAGAGTATAGGCAAAACAATTCGATACACCCACATCAACATTGCGTAGGAGAACGACCATGGCAGATACTCCCCCTCTTAAAATTGTACAAGGCACAGCATTGAGCGAGCAGCAAAAGAAAGACCTGCTGCACAGACTGGCACGTATCGAAGGCCAGTTGCGCGGCGTGCAAAAGCTGATCGCCAAAGCCGCCGAACCCGCCGATTGCGAAGGCATCGCACAACAGATGTCCGCCGCCCGCAAGGCGCTGGATCGCTCTTTCGTCACCTTGCTGAGCAGCTCAGTCGTGACGCATGCAGAAAAAGCCACCAGCACCGAAGAAGCAATTCAAAACAGCAAACATCTGGCATCGTTACTGGAAAAATTCGCCTAAGCAATATTCTCTGGATGGATACGATGGCGCGCTTCGTTCGGCTGCAACGCAGGAAGGCTCTGAAACGGCTTGCGCAAGCCGCCCTGAGCGCCTGCGCGACCGGTGGCATGACAGCCAGCATCGCGGCAGAACCGGCCAAGGTGGTTTTATTGATCCGGGAGTTGCGCAGTGACAACGGTGAGATTGTCCCGATCCGCGAAGAAATCCGTCAACTGCTTGCCTACTTCGAGCGTGAGTTGCGTATCCGTTTTGAAATCCGGCGCTACCCATGGGCACGCCTGCTGAATAATGCCAAATTCGGTGAAGGTCTGATTTTTGGCCTCAGCAAAACGCGCGAACGGCAAATGGTTTTTCAGTATTCAGAAGCGATCTATGCCAACTATGTGTGGTTGGTCACGCGCAGTGATACCGCATTTGACTTCAACAGTATCGAAGACCTGCAGGGAAAATCCGTCGGCGTCGTGCGTGGCAGCAGTTATGGCGATGCCTTTGACCGGCGCAGAAATATCCTGTTTCATGTCGAAGAAGACATCAGCTCGCATGCTTCACGTCTGAAAAAACTGCTGAACCGGCGCATGGATGTATTGCTGTTTGGCGATCGTCGCACCCAGGCCGAGGAAGTTGATCGCTATCTGCACCAGATTTTTGCCGAAGAATTCGGTAAAGATGGCAGCAACGGCGACGCTGGCTTTGTCGTGTTGCCCAAACCATTGTTAACGGACGAATTGCATTTCGCCGGTGTGGCGCCGCAATTTCAGGTCTGGCTTAGCAAACTCGATCTCGCCATCCAGAACGGCAAAAAAAACGGTGAGATTGCACGCATCCTGCACATCGGCAATTAAAACGTCGTTGCGTGCAGCCTCAGGCCGCCAGATGCCGCGACTGTCTTTGCGGTGTGGCTTTTTTGGGCGCCTGGGCTGGCGCGGCGCTGACGGCGGATTGATCGCCTGCTGCACCTTGTTTGTGTCTTGCCTGCCCGGCATAATCTTGCGACACCACCGCAGCGACGGCTTCGGCGCTCATCTGTCTTTCTTCCTGTAACCAGCGAGTTACCAGCGCTGCCAGACGGTCCAGCGCAATTCTGTGCGTCGCATCGGTACTGGCATAGATCCAGTCTGACAAAGCCATAAAATTGGCGAACGGCTGCTCACCTAAAATCACTGGCAAGGTGTGGGCAAAGCGCCCCGAATTGGCGACCAGATCCCAATAGCGTGCAAAGCGCACCAGCCTTTGCATATCGGCAAACGCGACATCCTTATTCGCCAGAATCGTGTACGGTGGCTGTGGATCGAACGCGAGCTGGTATTCCGCTGTGTGGCGGATAATCGGCGTGCCGCGCAAACGTTTCAGGATGCCGAACTGGATTTCATGCGGCCCCAGTGCATACAACTGATCGAACCCGCGCGCAAAACTTTCCACCGTTTCGCCGGGCAATCCGGCAATCAGGTCGACATGCAAATGCGCGTGCGAATGCTGGCACAGCCAGCGGATATTGTCGGCAGCTTTTTCATTGTTTTGTTTGCGACTGATCAGCGACTGCACTTCCGGGTTAAAACTCTGGATACCGATTTCAAATTGCAAGGATCCCGCCGGGAATTTTTGTATGCCCTCTTTCAACGCGTCCGGCAAATGATCGGGCACCACTTCAAAGTGGGCAAACACCGGATCGTGTGGTGCTGCCGCCAGCTTGTCGAGAAAAAACTGCATGATCTTCAGGCTGGTTTTGATATTCAGATTAAAGGTGCGATCGACGAATTTAAACAGGCGGGCGCCGCGCTGATACAGGCTTTCCATCTCTGCCAGAAACACGTCGATATCGAACGGCCAGGCTGTCTTGTCCAGCGCCGACAGGCAAAACTCGCACTTGAACGGGCAGCCACGCGATGCCTCGACATACAAGATGCGATGGCGCAAATCGTGATCGCTGTAGTGTTGATACGGCAGGCGCAATGCATCCATTGGTGGCTGTACGCCGGCGTGGATTTTCATCAGCGGTTGCGGCCCTTGCAAAATCTGGCGGCACAGCGCGGCAAAGCTGACATCGCCCCAACCGGTGATCACATAATCGGCCAGCCTGACGATTTCCTGCTCACTGGTTTCATGGGAGACTTCCGGCCCGCCGAGCACAATCACAACATCCGGCGCGACTTGTTTCAGGATAGCCACCACTTGCGTGATTTCCACCACGTTCCAGATATATACCCCGAAACCGATAATGAATTTTCCGCTGGCCGGACGATTGATCAGGATGCGTTCTGCGATATCGGTACTGCGCGCACCGATGACAAATTCCTGCAGGCGCGTCTGTGCCTGCAATTCCTCCATGTTCGCATACAGATAGCGCAATCCCAGTGAGGCGTGGGCATAGCGGGCGTTCAGGGTCGTCAACAGAATAGTCATGAGGGCAGGCGTCGCATTTCTTCAGGGGAAGCCGCTATTGTACGCTGTCACTCCTTCCGGCTACCGGCATGCGCAGGAGGCATACCAGCGCCATGCTGGTGCCGCAGCATACGAATGTCACTGCGAAATGAGTTTCGCAGCGCCTTTTTGAATGTTCATTCCCGCATTTTGACATTTCGTCGCAAACGCCTCGCGGCTTGACCGGGCTTTGTCTACAGTACACACATCAACCAACCACCAAAGAGGAAATAAAATGAAATCCACAACGACAAACGCCCTGATCTTCTCCACTGCACTGATCCTTGGCTCGCTGGCTGTCAGCTCCGCTGTGCAACATCCAGCCATGCAAAACGATGCCAATATCCAGACTGTCACCATCGTCGCAAAACGTATGACCAGCGAAGAAAAACAGGCTTACGATCAATCCCGTTTGCCCGTACAAACAGTCGTGATCAGCGCTAAGCGCCTGACCGCTGAACAAAAGTTAGCGATGGATCAGGAAGAAAAAATGGACCAACAAAAATTGGCACAGGAAGCTGTACAGACGCAAAAAACTCAGGGATGATTTTTATGCAGATCAAGCATCATCATCTGCAGGTATCAGGGCTGCACAGTGTCGCGCTAAGCTGACGTTTTTAAAACAAAGTCATTCGCACAAGGCGAGCGGATAATTTTGATTTAAAAATGTCAGAGCGGACGCAAAATCGCTTCTGCGCGTGATCGTTCGCGGTTGGCAATGTGACGGCTTTCGTTGCTTGCCCGCGCTGGCACAGCTTTGCGTAACACCAGAACGCATTAGCTGCTGTGCTCGTTCAACGCAGAAAAACACCGGTACAGGCCCTGATAAGCAGGTGCCAGCAGGCCGGTATCCTGTTCGCGCAACTTGCCATCGTTGACCAGCATGCGCAGCTTGCTTAACTGCGTTGCCTGATGCAAAACCAGGCTTAATCCGTTCAATTCGACCGGAGGGAGCGACTGATTGGCGATCGCTTCCAGCACCGCATCCGGAAATGCCCATTGCTGGCCGATGCGATACGACAAGGTTTGCGCATAATTCATAAACACCTGGCGGAAATGGGCAGACACCGGCAGTTGATGCACATGCGTGAGCTGGTCCACGGTACGAAAAGCGATAATCAGCCCGACGTTTTTCAGCAAACCCGCCAAAAATCCGTGAAAAGCTTCCAGTTGCCGTTCTTGCGCCAGCAAGCGGCAGGCATGTGCGCATTTATCGGATTGCTCCCACAGCAAAGGCGCGACGTGTTTGGTCAGAACGCCAGTCTGCAGCTGGATCAACGGACGGAAAGCCACGCGCGCCACCAGCATGCGCAAACCGTTGATACCCAACATGCGGATGGCATTGTCCAGACTGGTAATTTTGCTGGCCGGATTGTAATAAGAACTGTTGACTTCGGTAATCAGCTCCGCGACCAATAAGACATCCTTGCCGATAAACTGCGCCAGCTCAGCGCCAGAAGCATTTTCGTCGCGCAAGCTTTTCAGCAATTGCGGCAACACGCTGGGGACGCGGGGGATCAGATTGGCGCCGGCCAGTTCGGACTGGCGCAACTTTTCCAGTCCGATCAGGATAGTTTTTTCTATATCGTCATCCAGAACATAACGCTGGTCGCCCAGCAACCACAGTAAAAATTGCGCACCGAGATCAAACCCCGGCTCCCAGTCCGCCATCTCCACAGTACGCTGGTCAATGTTTGTTGCTACTGCTGAAGCGTCGTCCTGGCGTACCAGCTTTTTCTCAGCAACGGTCTGCGGCGTCGGATGGGGCGGCCCCGGGGGTTTTTTTCCGAACAGTCGTAATAAAAAATTTTTCACGCAGACTCCAGTTTTGCTTATCAGAACGGACAAAAAAACGGCCTGCGACAAGTGTGCCGGGAACATTGGCTCCTCCCTGCGCAGGCTTTTTTGTCAGTGCAATCCCGCTTATCATCGCATAAACTGACAGCCGAATACACTGCGGAAAATACCGTGACCACCACGTCAGACGGGCGTCATGAACGTTTTCACCTGCCTTTTCTTTGTCATTGCCTACAGGATAGTCTATGTCGACCAGAGCATTATCATTCTTCGTCTTGGTGGCGTGTGCCGTATTGAGTATTGGTGCACCGATAAGCCGTGCAGAGGCTGGCATTTTGCGCGACAAATTGATGGAAAAGCGCATGGAAAGGCAACAGGCTGCCCAGCAAGCAGAACGGCCGGCGATGGAAGACGATGAAGCGAATCGCACGCAACAACACGCGTTGCCTGCCGGAATCCGGCGCCTATCCGATGTGGGGTATGGCAACAGCGCATTACAGACCATGGACGTTTATCTGCCCGCTGATACCCATGCATCAGTGGCGAAAAACATGCCTGTCATTTTCATGGTGCACGGTGGTGCGTGGAAGATAGGTGACAAAAGCGCTGCGGCCGTGGTGACCAACAAGATCAAACGCTGGGTGCCGCAGGGTGTAATTTTTATTTCGGTCAATTACCGCATGTTGCCGCAGGCGCGTCCATTGCAACAGGCCGAAGATGTGGCCAGAGCGCTCGCGTTTGCGCAATCCCGGGCAGCAGACTGGGGTGGCGATCGTCAGAAATTTGTCTTGTTCGGCCATTCAGCTGGTGCCCATCTGGTCGCTTTGCTGGCCAGTTCGCCGGAAATAAGCGCGCACGCTGGTGCCGGGCCATGGCTGGGCACCGTTGCACTCGACAGCGCCGCGTATGACGTCAACGAGATCATGTCGAACCGCCATTATCGTTTTTACGATGAAGCCTTCGGCAGCGACCCCGCATACTGGCGCGCCAATTCTCCATTGATACAGCTGACACAGGCAGGCGCACCGTTTCTGGCCGTTTGTTCGTCATTACGTCCGGATCACCCTTGTGTGCAGGCTGAACATTTCGTGAACAAAGCCCATACGCTCGGCATGTCAGCGTCTTTGCTTCCGCAAAAGTTAAATCATCTCGACATCAATCAACGGCTGGGGCAAGACAGTGATTACACCGCCAGCGTCGAAAATTTCCTGCGCAGTCTGGACGCCTCATTGCGTCAACGTCTGTCGGGCAATGCAGGGCCTGTGGCATACTGAGCGCCCGATTTTGATAAAAGTTGCGCCATCATGACTAATGAAGAACGATTGATCGATATGGAAATTCGCCTGGCGCGTCAGGATGATCTGGTCGATACGCTCAACACGCAGGTCTATCGTCAACAAAAAAAGCTCGACGAACTGGAAGCCTTATGCACGGCGATGGCGGGCCGTATCCGCGAACTGGCCATCAATGCCAGCCAGCGCACCGCCGTCATCGACGAGCGGCCGCCGCACTATTGAACTGAGGGATTACTCAGGCTGATACAGCCATTTTCCGCCTTTGATCTGCACCATCACGCGAGCCCGCTGATCGAGTCCCAGATGATCGTTTTTCGTCATGTTGACCACCCCATTCGTCGTCGAAACGCCGTGTGTCGCTTCGAGCGCATCACGTAAGGCTGCACGAAAAGCCGCCGTGCCGGGCTTCGCTGTTTTCAGGGCAACGGGAATGGCCTGTTGCAGCAAGAGCCCGGCATCCCAGGCATACGAAGCAAAGGCTGCCAGGCTGTCTTTCCCATAGCGTTTCTCAAATTGCCGGGAAAAATCCACGGCCGCTTTTTTAACTGGACTACTGTCAGGTAATTGCGCAGCCACCATAACAGGGCCGGTTGGCAGATAGGTCGCATCGCAGTCCTTGCCGCAGACCCGCAGGAAATCGCTGTTGGCAACACCATGGTTGTGATAGATGCGTCCCTTATAGCCACGTTCCACCAGGGTTTTGGGCGGTAGCGCCGCCGGCGTACCAGATGCGCCGACGACAATGGCGTCTGGATTGGCCGCCATCAGCTTCAGAACCTGTCCCACCACGCTATTGTCGTTGCGACTGTATCGCTCAGTGGCGACAACCTTGATTTTCTTCAGTTCGGCATATTTACTGACCTCGACCAGAAAGGCTTCTCCCAGGGCATCAGAGAACCCGATAAAGCCCATGGTTTTCACGCCCTTCTTGCTCATGTCTTCGGCAATCGCGATCGCCATCATGGTATCGGTTTGCGGTGTTTTAAACATCCAGCTGCGATTGGCATCCATCGGTTCGATAATCCGGTTGCTGGAAGCCAGGCTGATGGTCGGTGTTTTTCCTTCGCCGATAACATTCAGCATTGCCAATGAATTTGGTGTCGTGGTGGAACCGATGATGGCATCCACTTTTTCTTCGGAGATCAGCTTGCGGGTATTCGTCACGGTTTGCGTGGTGTCGGACGCATCGTCGAGGACGACGTAGCTGACTTTCTGGCCAGCGATTTCCGTCGGCAGCATGGCGATCGCATTTTTTTCCGGAATCCCCAGTGACGCTGCCGGACCGGTCGAAGAAATAGTCACGCCGATTTTGATTTGCGCCTGCGCTGCGGGAATGGCGCAAGCCATTCCAATCAAGGCTGCGATAAGGTGTTTTTTTGATCCGTTGATGTGCTGCATGAGGTCTCCTGTTTTTGTTGTGAGTAAATGCTGCAAAATGATTTGGATGAATGTTGTGTCACCCGGGCTTAAGCTGGCAAGGCACGGATAAAAATCCACGGAAGCGGGCACGGCCACCCCGCACCGGCGGTGCGCTCAGCGAATACTCCGGAAAGCGTGCCAGCAATCGCGCAATGGCAACCCGCCCTTCCAGTCGCGCCAGAAACATGCCGGCGCATTGATGTATGCCAGAGGCAAACGCCAGATGCCGATTTGGCGTGCGGCAGATATCAAGCACGTCAGGATCAGGAAATTGTTGCGGATCGCGGTTGGCAGCGCCTATGCACAGGCTGATGCGGCTACCGGCAGCAATGGCAACGCCGCCTATCGTTGTGTCGGCTGTTGTTATGCGGTTGCCTAATTGATTGGAACTCTCGAAGCGCAAAAATTCTTCAATCGCGGTAGGGATCAGCGCTGGGTCTGCGAGCAGGCGCGCCTTTTGTTCCGGCCATTCCATTAAAGCGACCAGGCCGTTGCCGATCAGGTTGGTCGTGGTTTCGTGTCCAGCGTTCAACAGGAAAACACAATTTTGCAATAGCTCGGTTTCGCTGAGTTTCTCACCGTTTGGTTCACCCTCTATCAATCTGGTCAGCATGTCTTTGCGCGGATCGCCAGGATGCGCGCGGCGATCTGCCACCAGTTGCTTCAGGTAGGCCAAAAAATCGGCGAGACAGTTATTGGCATGGGCAAAAAACGCGGGCGTGATCGCTGGTTCCAGCGCTCCAAGAATGGCCAGCGACCATTCACGCAGCGGTCCGCGTTCCTGATGCGGTACGCCGAGCAGATTGCCAATGATTTCAACCGGAATGGCAGAGGCAAAATCGGCGATCAGATCAACCTGATTTTTTTCGCCCATTTGATCCAGCAAATGGTCAACCAGGGCGATGAGTCCAGGTTCGGTATCGGCCATCGCAGCAGGTGTCAGTCCGCCCATCATCAGGCGACGCACTCGCGTATGCAAAGGCGGGTCATTGAATACCAGGCTATTGGTGTGGTGCTGGTACAGCAAAGAATCGCCGAAGCGCGGTTTGAATTCCACCCTTTTATCCGAGCTGAAGGTTTTTGCGTCTTTGTATACCGCCATCAGGTCGCTGTAACGCGTCAGGAAGTAGGAACCGTCCGGCATCAGGCGAACCGGATCATGTTCGCGCAAGGCGTGATAGTAAGGATAGGGATTGTGATAAAAATCGGCAGGCAGGGAGCGTAAGTCGAAGTCTGCCAATGGATCTGGATTCATGAATGCAGGACAGCTATGCGTTGGATGCATGTA
>JAGWUK010000081.1 GCA_028868455.1 Burkholderiales bacterium
CCGCCAATGTTGGCCACAACCCGGCATTCACCGGACTGTCCGAACATCGCACGATGAAATGCAGGCACCAGCGGAGCGCCTTGTCCGCCGGCAGCAATGTCGCGACTGCGAAAATCGGCGATCACATCAACACCGCTCAACTCAGCCAGTAAAGCTGGATTGTTGGTCTGACGGGTATATCCGGATTCCGGCTGATGGCGTATGGTTTGCCCATGAACACCAATCGCCGTTACCGACAAGTGTGGCACCTGTCTTTGAAGTTCTTGCACGCAGCGCGCATAAACATGCGCCAATTGGTTGGCGAGCAAAGCTTCTCGATGAATTTCATTTTCCCCGCTTTGCTGTAGCTGCATCGCTCGTTGACGCAAGTCGTCAGAAAACGGAATGTAGGAACTGGCAAGCAAATGGATTGCCGGCCCTGCTTCAGGATCGCTAGTCATCAGGACACCATCCACACCGTCAAGACTGGTACCGGACATCAATCCTATATAAGCATGCATTTCTGAAGTTTTCATCACAAGCAAAATAAAAAAAGGCCGAACACGAGGTTCGGCCTGGGTTGGTTTCTATACATTAGCGCGAAGCGAGTTTCATCACTTCTGCCTGACGTTCAGGGCGCAGCAATGCAAACCGATGCGCCATATCGCCCGCCACGGCTTTAAAACGTGGCAATTGATTAGCGGCCAAAGCTGGTGCATCAGGAACACTGATTGACATCGGATCGCGAGCCACATTATTGACGCGGAACTCATAATGCAAATGCGGACCAGTTGCCCAGCCTGTCATGCCGACATACCCAATCACTTCCCCCTGGCTGACTTTACTTCCCTTGTGAATGCCTTCTGCAAAACGGCTCATATGCGCATAGGCAGTGCTGTAGTTTGACCAGTGCTTAATGACAACCAGATTGCCATAGCCATTGCTGGGCCCGGCGGATACCACGACGCCGTCACCAGACGCACGTATTGGCGTACCGATAGGTGCGGCAAAATCGACACCGGTATGCGCTTTCCACTTACCGAAGATGGGATGCAAACGCATAGAAAAACCGGAAGAAATCCGCGTAAATGCCAGTGGTGACTTCAGGAAAGCTTTCTTGAGCGATTTACCATCGAAAGAATAATAGCCGCCTTGATTGCCACCTTCGTCAAACCAGACTGATTGGTACAGCTTTCCGGCGTTGGTAAATTCACCTGCCAGCACACGACCCGTTTTAACACGCTCGCCATTTTGCCAAAAGCTTTCATACACAATATTGAACTGATCACCTTTTTGCAAACGGCGAAAATCAATATTGGTTTCAAACATACTGACAATCTGGGATGAAATATTGTCGGGAATATTTGCTTCGTCAGTCGCGGCAAACAAAGATGAATTGATATTGCCAGATGCCATTTCTACATGGCGCTCCAGCGTTGGCGTGATTTCAGACGAAATCAGCTTTCCATCGGCATTACGCGAAATCACGATACTACGTGCAGGTTTGTCGGAATTATCAACGACTGTCGTTTGCAGCCATTGCAACTCGCCGTCTTCATTGGTTTTGACACGGACTGTTTTATCGGATCGCAGTTGCAACAAGTTGCGCGCGATGGGATCGGTTTTAATAAAGGTATTCGCTTCATCGTCGTCCACGCCTAAGCGCAAGAGCAAGACACCAAGCGTATCACCGCGATGCACGGTTTCTTCGCTGATAAAATGCTGGTCACTGGCTTCTAGTGCGGCAACTTGTTCATCCAGTTTCGGCAACTCCAACTGTTGTGTGATTTGCTTGACAGGCAAATCCGAAGCATCTGGCGCCATAGGCGCAACGCTCACAGCACCAAAAGCACAAACAGCGAAAAATAAGGCGGAAACGGAGACAAGGCGCGAAGCCCGGGTGGAACCGAGTAACAGTCTGCTACCAGAAGCTAAACGAAGGAATTTATCTGATGGACGCATGCAATAAGTTAAAATTGACTGTTTTTATCGAAAATTCAAATTGCCGCAGATTGACGATAGTCAGCTCAAAAGCCTGATACCGGCCTGCGAATTCAGGATTATAAGCAATGCTTTACTATCCTAACAACTCAGAATTTGGCAAACGCTGATTATGAATTCAGATTAAAGATTCGACCAGCGGTGTTACAAAAAAATTGATGTATATTAAAAAATGACTTCTGCACAAAACTCCACTTCCGAAAAAAATCCCAGCAGCGCAAGCATATTGCCACTTTCTGACGCAGTGCAACACGCAATGTCTGTCGCCAAACGCGGTGTTGATGAACTATTGATCGAGTCCGAGTTTGCACAAAAACTCGCGCGCAGTGAGCAAACTGGCAAACCCTTGCGCATCAAACTTGGCTTAGATCCGACGGCACCCGATTTGCATCTTGGTCATACTGTTGTTCTGAATAAAATGCGCCAGTTGCAGGACTTGGGGCATACCGTGATCTTCCTGATCGGTGACTTCACGTCGATGATTGGCGACCCATCTGGGCGCAATGTCACACGTCCGCCGCTGACTCGCGAGCAGATTGAAGAAAATGCCCAGACTTACTTCAAGCAAGCCTCCCTGGTTTTAGATGCCAGCAAAACAGAAATTCGCTATAACTCCGAATGGTCGGATCCGCTTGGTGCACGCGGCATGATACAACTGGCTTCGCGCTACACCGTCGCCCGCATGATGGAGCGCGATGATTTCACCAAACGCTTCAAAGCCGGCACGCCGATTTCCGTACACGAATTTCTCTACCCGCTTATGCAAGGTTACGACTCCGTCGCGCTGCATTCGGATCTGGAATTGGGTGGAACCGATCAGAAATTCAATCTGTTGGTCGGACGCGAGCTACAAAAAGACTACGGCCAGGAACCGCAGTGCATTTTAACGATGCCCTTGCTGGAAGGCCTGGACGGTGTCGAAAAAATGTCCAAATCGAAGAACAACTACATTGCCATTACTGAACCAGCAAATACGATGTTTGCCAAAATCATGAGCATTTCTGACGTGATGATGTGGCGCTATTACGAACTGCTGTCCTTCTGCTCGCTGGAGCAAATTGCTTCGTACAAAAAAGCCGTAGCCGAAGGACAAAATCCGCGCGATATCAAAGTTGCGCTGGCCCAGGAAATTGTCACGCGCTTCCACAACAGACAAGCCGCAGAAGATGCGCTCGCAGATTTCGTTAACCGCTCCAAGGGCGGCATTCCTGACGATGTGCAGGAAATTACCGTGACCGGCGCCCCGATTGGCATCGGCCAGCTACTCAAGCAAACTGGCCTGTGCGCGTCCAGCTCCGAAGCATTGCGCATGGTTGAACAAGGCGGCGTGCGTATTGATGGCGCGGTCGTCAGCGACAAAGGGCTGAAAGTGGAACCTGCCACCTTCGTTCTGCAAGTTGGAAAACGCAAGTTCGCACGCGTGACTTTGACTGCATGATAGGCTTACTGCAAAGGGTTACACAGGCCAAAGTGGTTGTGGAGGGCGTCAGCGTTGGCACCATCGACGCTGGCCTGATGGTGCTGGTCTGTGCAGAACGCGGCGATACGGAAAAACAAGCCGATGCACTGCTCACCAAATTACTCGCGTACCGTGTATTTTCTGATGATGCTGGCAAAATGAATTTAAGTATCACGGATACCGACGGTGCCCTGTTGTTGGTGCCGCAGTTTACGCTGGCAGCGGACACCAACTCGGGAACGAGGCCTTCGTTCACGCCGGCCGCCGCACCGGATGTTGCGCGAAAATTATTTGACTATTTTGTTGCGCAGGCACGTAAAAAACACATTACCGTTGAATGCGGGCAGTTTGGTGCAGACATGAAAGTTTCGCTGACAAACGATGGCCCGGTCACATTCTGGCTGCAAGTCCCCCCCACATGACAGAAATTCTATTAATCCGCCATGGCGAAACTGCCTGGAATGCCATCAAGCGCTTACAGGGGCATCTGGATATTCCTTTGAATGCAGAAGGCACTCGTCAGGCCAAAGCTTTGGCCTGGTCCTTGCAAAACGAAAAACTCGACGCCATTATTTCCAGCGATTTGCAAAGAGCTGTGCAAACGGCTGGTGAAATTGCCCGTCTGCAAGGGCTCGGCACACGTATTGACGCTGGCTTGCGAGAACGCTGTTTTGGCGGATTTGAAGGGCAGCTATATAGTGAGTTGCCGCATCTATTTCCCACCGAATATGCCGCCTGGAAATCGCATGATCCCGATGCAGCATTCCCTTCCGGTGAACGACAAGGTGAAACAATCCGGCAATTTCATCGACGTGTCACAGAGCATATTTTTTATTATGCGCGTCAATTCGAAGGAAAAAAAATCGCGATTGTTGCCCATGGTGGTGTCCTTGAATGCGCCTATCGTGCAGCAAAAGATTTGCCCCTCAATACGCCACGCGAAGTCAGCATCTATAACGCCAGCATTAACCGTTTTGAATTTGATGGAGTCACCCTGAAACTTTTACTATGGGGTGACATCGCGCATCTTGATGCTGACGCAATGGATGAAATCAATCAGAGCGACACCTCACGCCAACGACAATGATGGCGCCATCGTCGACGTCTGTCTGAACTGGCGCAAGGAAATTTGCCCCGTACGAAATTATTCTGCGCATCGTTCGACGGAGTTGCTTGGTCGCCTGCATTTCCAGAAATACCTGTAATTCTCCGAGTCTCGGCACACTTACGTGCCAGGAACGGGAAAATTCATTTTTGTGATCAATGCAGCTTAATGCGCGGATTCCTCACTCTATCTATCGTTTCAGCCCATGTCGACAGCCAGGTATGAAACAAGCCGTTGACTGCGACCTGATGATGTTTGTGCAGAGACCAATACATCCACTTGGCAAGCGTACCTTCAATAAACACAGAACCGCTTGCTATGGCTCCCATCAAGCTTCCAACCGTGCTGTAATTACCTAAAGACACCAGAGATCCATAGTCTTTGTATTTAAATTCCAAAAGCGACTTCCCTTGCAACATGCGAACAAGAGACTGCGCAAGCAAACTGGCTTGCTGATGAGCTGATTGCGCACGCGGAGGCACGGTTAGCAGCCCGTCTCCCAGCGGACATGCACAGCAGTCACCAATGGCGAAGACCGATGCATCACGCGTCGTTTGCAGGCTCTTCGCAACAACTAACTGATTGATGCGATTGCTTTCCAAGCCATCTATTTCCTTCAAAAATTCCGGCGCCTTGATTCCCGCAGCCCAGACGACGATTCCGCTGGGAATAAATTTGCCACTTGCCATTTGCACACCGGCTGGCGAAACTTCAACCACTTTTTCATTCGTATGAATTTCCACGGCGATACTACGGAGTTCACGCGCTACGGCATCAGATAATCGCTCTGGAAGCATTTGCAGTAATCGTGGTGCCGCATCGACGATAACTATTTTTAAATCTTTTTCAGGATGAAAGTTGACCAACCCATAACTCGACAAGATGGACGTCGTCATGTGCAACTCAGCGGCTAACTCAACGCCTGTCGCGCCACCACCAATAATCGTCACGGTAAAACGCCCTTCACCAGCAGCCTGCGCCTGCGTCTGCGCACGAAGGCAACAATTAATCAGCGTCTGATGGAAACGCTCAGCAGCTGCAAGCGAATCCAGCATGATGCTGTTTTCCCGCGCGCCAGGAGTCCCAAAATCGTTTGTCTGACTTCCCAGCGCCAATACCAGCGTATCGTAATTGATGGCTTGTCTGGGCAGCAATTCAACACCTTGTTCATCGAATGTCGGCGCCAGATAAATTTCCTTTTTCGCCCGATTTAATCCATCCATACGTCCCAGGCGGAATTCGAACCCATTGGTACGCGCCAAAGCAAAATACTCTCGCTCATCGGCATGACTATCAAGTGTTCCTGCTGCAACCTGATGCAGCAATGGTTTCCATAAATGCGTACGACTGGCGTCTACTAGCGTAATCAGAGCTTTTTTCTTCTTTCCTAATTTTCTCCCTAGCCTGACCGCTAACTCCAGTCCACCGGCACCGCCACCAACGATAGTAATTCTATGTAATAGTCCCCCTGCATTTTCATTCACGATGACTCCCTGATAGTTAAAACACATTCCTTCAGCGTCCCTTGGTTTGCCGATGAAAAACGGTGAAGGAATATACTTTTCAGGGATGAGACAAGAGCAAGTATACACAGTTAAAGTCCAGGTCACCTTGGAAGGCAATGCGCTTAAGCACTTTAGAAAAGCAAGTCTAAAACTATCGAAAAATAACATCGAATAGATATAAATATTCCCCTGCGCGAACGTCGAATTTGCTAATTATTTAGGCATGAATTCGGGTAGAATAGCGCTTCCCCAAACAAACCCCTCCCTGATCGTGCAAATCGGCCCCTTCGTCCTGCGTAATAATATTTTTGTCGCTCCTATGGCTGGAGTAACTGACAGGCCGTTCCGTCAGTTATGCAAGGAATTGGGCGCAGGATATGCTGTCTCAGAAATGGCCGCGTCCAATCCTAAATTGTGGGAAACCGAAAAATCCACACGGAGGATCAACCACGAAGGTGAGATGGAACCAAAGGCGGTGCAGATTGCCGGAGCTGATCCCCAAATGCTGGCCGATTGTGCTCGCTATAACGTCGACAAAGGCGCTCAGATTATTGACATCAATATGGGCTGCCCGGTAAAAAAAGTGTGTAATGCCTGGTGTGGTTCAGCATTGCTGCGACACGAAAAACTGGTAGGTGACATTTTGGATGCCGTCGTCAATGCCGTTGACGTGCCGGTTACACTGAAATTTCGTACAGGTTGGGATCGCGCAAATAAAAACGCTCTGACCATTGCAAAAATAGCTGAAGCAGCCGGCATACAAATGCTGACGTTACACGGGCGTACCCGCGCCGACGGATATAAAGGCGACGCTGAGTACGAGACCATCGCCGCAGTTAAATCAATGGTAGGCATTCCTGTGGTTGCCAATGGCGATATCACTTCGCCTGAAAAAGCGAAATATGTTCTCGACTTCACGAAAGCAGATGCCGTCATGATTGGTCGTGCAGCACAGGGGCGACCGTGGATTTTCCGCGAAATTGAACACTTCCTGAAAACCGGACAATTTCTGCCGCCTCCATTAGTAAGTGAAGTGAGGGGGAAAATGCAATCTCACTTGTTGGAACATTACGCATTTTACGGCGAATTTCTCGGAGTACGAACGGCGCGCAAGCATATTGGTTGGTATGTACAGGATCTGGTCGGCGGCGAAGAATTCAGGCAACAAATGAATTTATTGACGTCTTGCGAAGAACAACTGGCCGCAGTGAATAGTTTTTTTGATCGACAGGCGAGTGAACGGTTACAATACCGCCCCTTTGAAGAAAAACTGGCAGCGTAAGAACAAATAGGTTTTGTTCGTTTATCGACAAACAAAATTCGCCGCCCGGCATAACCGAACAGTGATAAAAACAGCATGAGCAAAGATAGTATTCAGGACGCCGTCCACAAAAATCTGGAAAAATACTTCCGTGATCTGGGTGAACAACCCGCTTCTAATATTTACGACATGGTCGTGTTGGCAGTTGAAAAACCGATGTTGGAAATGGTCATGACGCGTGCCTCCAGCAATCAATCGCAAGCAGCCGACATGTTGGGCATCAATCGCAATACTTTGCGCAAAAAATTACAACAGCACGGCTTACTGTAAGCGCTCGTGGCAACTGCCACGTCACCGATTTTTTTACTTTTCAGTCCTTATCATGATCAAACAAGCTCTCATTTCTGTCTCCGACAAGACCGGTGTGCTCGATTTTGCACGTGAATTATCTGCCCTCGGCGTCAAGCTTTTGTCGACAGGCGGCACCGCAAAATTGCTCGCGGAGAATGGCTTACCCGTTACCGAAGTGGCGGATTACACTGGCTTCCCTGAGATGCTGGATGGTCGTGTGAAGACCTTGCACCCCAAAGTACACGGAGGCATTCTTGCCCGCCGCGACTTTCCGGAGCATGTCGCGGCGTTGGAGCAACACGGTATCCCGACGATTGATATGGTAGTTGTCAATCTTTATCCATTTCAGCAAACGGTTGCAAAAACTGAGTGCTCACTTGAAGATGCCATTGAGAACATCGATATCGGCGGCCCAACTATGCTGCGTTCTTCGGCAAAAAATCACAAAGATGTCGTTGTGATCGTTGACCCTCTGGATTACGGCAAAGTTTTAAGCGAAATGAAAGCGAACCAGAATTCGGTCAGCTACGACACAAAATTCAGCCTGGCAAAAAAAGTCTTTGCACACACGGCGCAATATGATGGTGCAATTACCAATTACCTGACAAGTCTGGGCGAAGACAAAGCCCATGCGACTCGCAGCATCTATCCGCAAACGCTGAACCTGCATTTCGAAAAAGTCCAGGAAATGCGCTATGGTGAAAATCCGCATCAGTCAGCTTCTTTCTATCGCGAGTTGAAAACTGTTGATGGCGCGCTCGCCAATTACCGTCAATTACAGGGTAAAGAACTTTCTTATAACAATATCGCCGATGCAGATGCCGCGTGGGAATGTGTTAAATCATTCGCAGAAACTGCGTGCGTCATCGTCAAGCATGCTAATCCTTGCGGCGTTGCCGTTGGTGCGACTCCTTTTGAGACATATAGCAAAGCATTACAAACCGATCCTACTTCTGCTTTTGGCGGCATTATTGCCTTTAACCGAGAATTGGATGGCAAAGCAGCTGAAATCGTCGCAAAGCAATTTGTTGAAGTCTTGATAGCGCCGGCCTTCACGGACGAGGCCGTGCAGATTTTCTCTGCCAAACAAAATGTCCGCTTGCTGGAAATCCCGCTGGGAAATGGCATTAATCAATACGACCTGAAACGTGTTGGTGGCGGCCTGTTGGTACAGGCGCCGGATTCGAAGAATGTTGAGGTCAACGAGCTCCGTGTCGTTTCGAAGCTGCAACCTAGTCCACAACAAATGGCGGACATGCTCTTTGCCTGGCGAGTTGCAAAATTCGTCAAATCGAATGCGATTGTGTTCTGCGGCAATGGCATGACTTTGGGCGTAGGCGCAGGACAAATGAGTCGCATTGATTCTGCCCGGATTGCTTCCATCAAAGCACAAAATGCCGGACTGACGCTGACGGGGTCAGCCGTCGCTTCTGACGCCTTTTTCCCGTTCCGTGATGGATTGGATGTCGTGGTTGATG
>JAGWUK010000806.1 GCA_028868455.1 Burkholderiales bacterium
CGGCCGCAAGCGTCAGATCAATCAGTCGTCGTGCAATAAGGATTTCTCTTGCGTCACGGGTTTCTGCCCGAGTTTTGTAACGGTCGAAGGCGGCAAACTCAAGAAACCGCAAAAAACCAAAATCGAAGCCGGTAATGCGCTGGATGTCGCCAGCCTGCCGCAACCTGTTTTGCCGACCACGCACGAACCTTTCGGCGTACTCGTGACCGGCGTCGGCGGTACCGGCGTCATCACGATTGGCCAGATCATGGCGATGGCCGCGCATTTGCAAGGCAAGGCCTGCTCGGTACTGGATATGACCGGCCTGGCGCAAAAAGGCGGTGCCGTCATGTCGCATGTGCGTCTGGCCGACAAGGCAGAAGACATCCAGTCCACACGCGTTGGCACCGGTATGGCCGATCTGGTCATTGGTTGCGACCTGATCGTGACGGCCAGCAAAGATGCCTTGTCGCGCATGGGCGAAGGACGCACGCACGCCGCCATCAATATCACCGGCTCACCGACCTCGACCTTCATTAAGAATCCGAACTGGCAATTCCCGGCAGAATCGGCGGAAGACGACATCAGCAAAGCCTGCGGCGCCGACCGCGTTGATATGATTGACGCCGCCTCCATCGCGACGGCGCTGATGGGCGACAACATCGCCACCAATATGTTCATCCTCGGTTACTCGTGGCAAAAAGGCTGGGTGCCGCTGACCGAAGCCGCATTGATGCGCGCGATTGAGCTGAACGGCGTGTCTATCGACTTCAACAAGCAAGCCTTTAACTGGGGACGTATTGCAGCGAACGATCTGGCAGCCGTACAACGTCTGGTGACACCAGCGCAAGTCATCGAGCTGAAACGCGCACCCAGCCTGGAAGACACCATCAGCAAGCGCGTGGCTTTCCTGACGGAATATCAGGATGCCGCCTATGCCGCGCAGTACAGCGATTTCGTGGCGCAAGTCAAAGCCGCAGAAAGCAAAATTGCCGACGGCAAGCCTTTGCGTCTGACCGAAGCCGTGGCGAAATATCTGTTCAAGCTGATGGCGTACAAAGATGAGTACGAAGTCGCGCGTCTGTACACCGATGGCAAGTTCCAGAAAAAAATCGCCGACATGTTCGAAGGTGATTACGCCATCAATTTCCACCTCGCGCCACCGCTGTTTGCCAAACGCGATGACAAGGGCCACCTGATCAAGCAACAGTTCGGTCCGTGGATGATGAAGGCCTTTGGTGTGCTGGCCAAACTGAAATCCTTGCGCGGCGGCACATTCGATATTTTCGGCTATACCGAAGAACGCAAGATGGAACGCGCCCTGCCAGTGGAATACCGTAAAACACTGACAGCGCTACTGCCATTGCTGAATGCCGATAATCTGTCCAAGGCAGTCGCCATTGCCAGCATCCCGGAAGATATCCGTGGTTATGGTCATGTCAAAGAACGGCATTTCAAGGCAGCCAAAGCCAAAGAAGCAAGCCTGATCGCGGAATTCAACACAGCGCAGGTCGCACAAAAAGCAGCCTGATCGTTGATTGAACAGTTTGACAAAAATGGCCGGTGCAAACCGGTCATTTTTTTTGCACATCACCAACGCGCACACTGCACGATGCGCGATTTCAATGGCACGTCTGTCATGCTGATCCCGCAAACGATGTCTGACTTGATCCCGGAGTTTAACCGGATGGGCGGGTACGGCAGGTTCCTGTTGTTATACTGTATTTTTAATCAGTTTAAAGAAAAAAAGCGATACCAGACAAGGACTTGCGA
>JAGWUK010000807.1 GCA_028868455.1 Burkholderiales bacterium
GATGATATTGCTTTTTATTCACAACTTCCACACCGCCTAACTGCGTTAGGTATCCCCTATCTGGGGAAACCAAAAGACTTTATGTATCCGTCTTCATGGTTCTTCGATACCGACCATCATCTTCAGAGTTGGGCAAGGGCTCGCCATACCCAAAAAATACTCCAAACAATTGGCCAAGCTCCCCAAAAGTACTGCCCAGAACTCAAGTGACGTCTTTTTTGAACACACGTTTAATTACGTCATAAAAATACGTATCGGCGGGCATTTACTTGAATAAGAAACTGATAAAAATCAAATCCGGCCAATGTCTAGATCCAATGCATTTGCCAGTCCATCAATCAAATTAATCAAACGATGCGATAAAACAGGCCATTGTCTCGATTGCGTCCATAGTTCAGCCTGCTGTGCCTTCGCAAGCAATGCGCTGCCATCATTTACAATGCACGAAATTCCTGACACAAGCGCGTCAACGTCAGTCCCTGGAAGAACATGAACTGCATCTTGCACATCGTCGAAAATTGAAAGCGGTGTAACAGCGACTGGCTTTCCCGCGGCTAACCCCATCCGCACGGCTGCACTGGACGACTCTTGCGTTTTCTGATAAGGATAAACAATCAAATCTGCTTGTTGCAGCCAAGCCTGGCTTTCCTCGTCCGTTAAATATTCAGTTTGAAAGGTCACTCTTTCTACAAGGCCATGCTCGTGTATCAATCCGTCACATATATGATATTCGTGCTCAGAAACAGATGCCGGATAAAGTGACGTAACCAGTAGCAAATGCCAATTTGCATTCTGTGCTGCCAAAATAGAAAATGCTTTTATTAGAGTTTGAATACCTTTGTGTGGCAATAAAAATCCGTAGGCTGCCAAAACCTTTTTCCCCGAAAGGGGTCTTGCATCTATCTTGTTTTTTGCGTTGCTGATTGTGGGCATCAATCCTTGTGGGAAAAACACAAGATTATCAACCAGTCCCATATCTTTTAATCGATTCAAGTCGTCAATTCCGTGAACAAATAAACGATCCGCTTGTTTGAGGACATCCGTAACGGTTTTCAACGAAATTCGCCCACGCTCTCCATCAATATCAGCGGTCGAATGGAAAAAAATGTGTACTCCAATATTTCTTTGCTTTAATTTTTGCACTAGCAGAGCCAAAGTTTCCAGCGAATAAAAGCCGAAATTGTACTGAATAACCATTACTTCAATTTCTCTCTCGATAGCGATGTCAAACGCATGTTCCAGCGTCTCATCCATACTGGCATCCCAGCAGCGAAATACGTTCGCGCCATCTTTTTCGGTTCGCTCAGGAATATGACTAGCCAAAATAATCAATCTGCTATCTGGAATACTTGTTGTGAGAAATGATGAATACGCCGCAATGCCGCAGCGTGCATTCCAAGTGCTGAGCCAACCAATTTTTGGTTCACGTCGCAAACGGTGCTGTTTTTTAATAGCGTCTACCGCCAGTTCGGTCCGATCAGCAACATCTGACCATTTGAAATTTTGCGTTATTCGCTGAAATGCTGATTCGACACGCCTAGATCTTGTTTCCATATCTCCGTGATGGACCTCCCGGAGAAGTTCAGCTAGATGGTCTACATCTGGATCGGCCCACGCTGAATGGATAGCACTAAGGTGTGATTCCGATTTCGCAAATTGATAACCGCACAACCAAGCCGTTTCGTTATCACAGAAATCCAATACGCCACTCCATGCAGTGACAATTACAGGTAACTTCAACAACATGGCC
>JAGWUK010000808.1 GCA_028868455.1 Burkholderiales bacterium
TACATGGATGCCTTATGCCGCGAATGGGCCAGCACGTTGCCGAATTTCCGCTATGTGCCGGTCGTTTCTGATGCTCTGCCGGAAGACGGCTGGAATGGACGCAGCGGCTTTGTGCATCAGGCCGTCATGCAGGATCACGCGGATTTGTCGGCTTATCAGGTCTACGCCTGCGGCGCGCCTGTCGTGGTGGATTCGGCCAAACGCGATTTTGTCGCGCAATGCCAATTGCCCGCCGAAGAGTTTTATGCCGACGCATTTACCTCGGAAGCGGATCTGGCTCAATAGGCAATGGCATTTTTGGACAGGAATGCGTCAATTTGAATTGCACCTGAAATTTATTTTGACGCAGTGCGCAAAACATCCTACTATCCGTTTTATGAAAAATTTCCCTAACATGTCCTCACCAAATATTGTGCGACGTCGCCGCTCGTTGAACGAGCCTGGGCGGGTGTGTTAGTGTCGCTGCGCGTCGAATGAGACGGTAGTGTCAGACCAAAGCCACAGGCCAAAACCTGTGGCTTTTTTGTTATTTTGCTTCGCTTAAACCGTGTTTTTTCCCACCACCAATTGAACGACCTTAGGAGTCTTGAAATGGAATTCAGTCAGTACAACGTAAATTCCCTGATGTACATCACACCGCGCCCGGAACTCGTGTTCACGGAAGGCAAAGGCATGTGGCTGACTGATCACAAGGGCAAGCGATATCTGGATTATCTGCAAGGCTGGGCCGTGAATTGTCTGGGCCACTGCCCGCCAGTGATACACGAAGCACTGGTCGAACAATCCAAAAAACTTTTAAATCCTTCACCCGCTTTTTACAATGCGCCAATGGTGGAGTTTGCCAGCCTGCTGACACAGAATTCCTGCTTCGACCGCGTGTTTTTTACCAATAGCGGTGCCGAAGCCAACGAAGGCGCGATCAAACTGGCGCGCAAATGGGGGCAACTCAACAAGAACGGCGCTTTTGAAATCATCACCTTTGACCATGGCTTTCACGGTCGCACGCTGGCTACCATGTCGGCATCCGGCAAGCCCGGCTGGGATACGATTTTCGCGCCGCAAGTCAGCGGTTTTCCGAAAGCGGATCTGAACGATATCGCTTCGGTAGAAAAGCTGATTACCGACAAAACGGTCGGCGTCATGCTGGAGCCAGTCCAGGGTGAAGGCGGCGTGTTGCCAGCCAGCGCGGAATTCATGCAGGCACTGCGCGCGCTGACCAAAAAACACGGCCTGCTGCTGATCGTCGATGAAGTGCAATCCGGCATGGGGCGTACCGGTGCCTTGTTCGGCCACCAGTTGTCGGAGATCGAACCGGACATCATGACACTGGCGAAAGGTATCGGTGGCGGCGTACCTCTGGGCGCCTTGCTGTGCCGTGAAGAAGTCGCCTGCTTTGTTCCCGGCGATCAGGGCGGCACATATAACGGCGCACCGCTGATGACGGCGGTTGGCATTGCGGTGTTTAAAGAGTTGACCAAGCCCGGTTTTCTCGACAGTGTCAAAGCCAAAGGCGACTACCTGAGCAAGCAATTACTGCAATTGTCTGAAGAGCTCGGCCTGCAAGGCGAACGTGGTCAGGGTCTGTTGCGGGCGCTGAAACTCGGCCAGAACATTGGTGCAGAGATCGTCGAAGTCGCGCGCAATATGGAACCGATCGGCTTGCTGGTGAACTCGCCACGTCCTGACCTGCTGCGCTTCATGCCAGCCTTGAACGTCAGTACCGAAGAAATCGATCAGATGATC
>JAGWUK010000082.1 GCA_028868455.1 Burkholderiales bacterium
ACTCTGTTCAACGCCCTGACCAAGGCTGGCATCCCGGCAGAAAACTATCCATTCTGCACGATAGAACCGAACGTCGGCGTGGTCGAAGTCCCCGACCCGCGTCTGGCTCAATTGTCTGAAATCGTCAAACCTGAACGCATCCAGAACGCCATCGTGGAATTCGTCGATATCGCCGGACTGGTCGCCGGTGCATCCAAGGGTGAAGGCCTCGGTAATCAGTTCCTTGCCCATATTCGCGAAACCGACGCCATCGTCAATGTCGTACGCTGTTTTGAAGACGACAATGTTATCCACGTAGCCGGTAAAGTCAGCCCGCTCGACGACATCGAAGTCATCCAGACCGAACTGGCACTGGCAGACATGGGCACGGTAGAAAAAGCCATCCATCGCGAAAACAAAAAAGCCCGTTCCGGCGATAAAGATGCCGCCAAACTGGTGGCTCTGCTGGAACGCATCATGCCAGCATTAAATGATGCCAAACCAGTACGCGCACTGGGGCTTGACGCTGAAGAAATGTTGCTGATCAAACCCTTATGCCTGATCACAGCCAAACCAGCCATGTATGTCGCCAACGTTGCCGACGACGGCTTTACCAATAACCCTTTACTTGACCAGCTGACCGAATACGCCAAGGCGCAAAATGCCCCCATCGTGTCGATCTGCGCCGCGATCGAAGCGGAAATCGCCGATCTGGACGACGCTGACAAAGCCGACTTCCTGGCAGACATGGGCATGGAAGAACCAGGACTCGACCGCCTGATCCGCGCCGGCTTTAAACTGCTGGGTCTGCAAACTTATTTCACCGCAGGCGTCAAAGAAGTGCGCGCCTGGACTATTCATGTCGGCGACACGGCTCCGCAAGCAGCTGGCGTCATCCACACCGATTTCGAACGTGGATTCATCCGCGCTCAAACCATCGCCTTCGAAGATTTCATCGCCTACAAAGGTGAAGCAGGCGCCAAAGAAGCCGGAAAAATGCGCGCCGAAGGCAAGGAATATATCGTCAAAGACGGCGATGTGTTGAATTTCTTGTTTAACGTCTGATCCTAAATTGTATTGCCACTTACCTGCAGAGTATCTTTTCGGGTAAATGGCATTAGTGGAAATTAGTGGAAATATCAGTGAAAGCCGCGTCTCTGTACGCGGCTTTTTTCTATCGCGAGCGAAAGCATTCGCTAAAATCGACTTATCAAACTGTTGCAAGCGCCTGTTCGCGTCCTGCCAGATGTGAAGCGAAAACATTGCTTTTTTGAAGTAATACACCATCCTTCACTGCTGCCATCCAGTGATCTGTCGTATCGACGGCGGCAAAATTGGATTGAAACACGACGTTGAATACCCGGTGTATTTCTTCGCCTGTCACGCTACCGGCTGCATTGGCATAAGGCAAAGCGCCGGTCGCATCGCTCAATACTTCCAGCTGGTAGCCGGCATGCGATGCATGGTAAATCGTACTGGCATTGCAATTGTGCGTCATGTAGCCAACGATGCTCAGCGTGTCAACGTCATGCGCCTTTAACCATGCTTCCACATCGGTTCCGGTAAAAATACTCGGCATGTTTTTTTCTACGAGATGATCAAATGGACGCTGGAGAACCACATCATGCAATTTCCAGGCGTGGCTTCCTTTGGCAAAAATCGGTGCGGTTACTGGCGCAGAATGTTGTACGACCAAAATCGGAATACCGGCATTCTTCGCAGCATCCATTGCCCGTCCAATATTGAAAAGTGACAGTGCAGGATCAGGATAATCAATCAGCATATTGCCGGTGAAATATTCATTTTGTACGTCAATCACGATCAGTGCACGACGTGGAGAATGAGTGGTCAATGTAGTATCAGACATGAAAAGCTCCTTTAAATTGATGACGTGGTTTATTGAACTGCATGAGTGATATTTTGTCCTATCAAATACTGTTATCAAAGTGACCCGATAGCCATTATTCGATACAATCAGGCCATGAATAAACATTCCTCTTTTACACCGGTTACGGTCGCCGTCATCGCTTTCGACGGCATCAGTCCATTTCATTTATCGGTGCCCTGTCTGGTCTTTGGCGAAGGACATCGTGATTCGAATCTGCCGGAGTTCAAGGTCATCGTTTGCTCAGCTAATGTCAGTTCCGGAAAACAGACGATCCGCACAAATGCGGGGTTTAGCATCAATACACGCTTTGGATTGTCCGCATTGGCACGGGCCGACATGATCGTCATCCCTTCATGGCATTCGGATTTGCAAGCACCTACCGAAGCATTAAAGAACGCTTTGCGCAAAGCGCATTTACGTGGTGCACGCATTGTCGGTTTGTGCCTGGGCGCCTTTGTTCTGGCCGAAACGGGATTACTGAACCAGCGCTCGGCGACGACACATTGGGCGCTGGCGCAAGAATTTTCACAACGTTTTCCGGACATCCATCTGGATCCGAATGTCTTATATGTTGATCACGGCGACGTCATCACATCCGCTGGTACAGCAGCTGGCATTGATTGCTGCCTGCATTTGCTTCGATCACAGTACGGCGCCGACGCAGCAACACACGTCGCGCGCAGACTGGTTGTTGCCCCCCATCGCAAAGGCGGGCAAGCGCAATACATTGAACAACCTTTACCCATTCTGGCTAGCGATGATCGCTTGTCCGGTGTACTGGAATGGATGTTTACGCATCTGGGCGAAGCGCAGAACCTGGATCAACTGGCACAGAAAGCCCTCATGAGCCGACGTAGTTTCACGCGCCATTTTCAGAAACTCACCGGCACTTCCGTGGGTCAATGGCTGCTTAATCAACGACTGTCACTGGCACAAAGGCAACTGGAATCGGGTAATCGTTCAATAGAAGACATTGCCCTTGATTGCGGATTTGGCTCTGCCCTTTTGCTACGCCGCTACTTCACGCGCGAACTCCGTACTTCACCATCGGCGTACCGACGCGAGTTTCAAGGAAGTCCGTCCAGCGCCTGACCAGGGATGCGGCAATTCCTGTGATAGATTAGTTCTTTGTTTAGCAATTAAAATAGCGCTATCAGTATTCGCTGTTCTTTTCTTTGAGACCATTCAATTTATATGCCCATCATTAGCCAACTCACCATTTTCCCGATCAAGTCATGTGGCGGTGTCAACGTGACAGAAGCGCATCTGGCTGCGACCGGACTGCTTCATCAGGGAATACATGATCGTGAGTGGATGCTCGTTAACGCCGACGGCCAGTTTTTGTCACAACGCGAATTTCCGGTGATGGCGCGCATCCATCCCGAAATACGTGCCGGTATCGTTCACGTACATACGCCGGACATGCCCGAATTGATTCTGAGCGAAGAACAGCAAATACCTCGCGTTCAACGTCAGGTACAGATTTGGGATGATCAGGTCCACGCAACTGATTGCGGCGACGCTGCCGCCAACTGGTTCAGCCATGTTCTTGACACGACCTGCAGATTGATGCGTTTTGACAAACAAGAACAGCGCTATGCCAGTACGAAATGGACCGAGGGAGAATTGGTACCCACGTTGTTTTCAGACGGTTATCCTTTGCTGGTCATTTCTGAGGCCTCACTGGATGACCTGAATCGCCGATTACAAACACAGGGCTTGGCCAAGGTGCCAATGAACCGATTCAGACCCAACATCGTCCTGGCTGATATCGAGGCATATGAAGAAGACTATGCTGCGTCATTTGACGTAAATGGCGGCATTCAGTTACGCCCGGTCAAGCCCTGCCCGCGCTGCCCCATCCCTGCGATTGATCAAAACACAGGTGAAATCGGACACAATCCTGTCGATACCTTGCAGAGTTACCGCACAAATCCCTTGTTGGATGGAGGGATTACGTTCGGTATGAATACGATCGTTGTTAATGGTCATGGCCATATGCTGCATGTCGGCGATCAGGTATCTATGGAAATTGCATTTTAACTATTTGCACCGTCTCATCAGGCAAGTAATTCAGGACTTTTCGCAGCAGTTACGCACTAAGTAAGCTGAACAAAAGTGGTATCGTGTAACTTTCGAAGCAGTATCGGATAAGAGGTTTTATGGATAGGGCAATACCAGCTGCATCTGCCATTCCGGCTCAGCATCAGGAGCTGGAAGAACTTCGTCTAGAGAATCAGTCGCTACGCACCAAGCTGGAAAATCTGCTGGATCTGGCGCATCGCAATCAAAACATCATGGCGCGTCATCAAAGCTTTGATCTGAAGATTATCGGCGCCAATAGCTTTCGTGAACTCATTGCGCATATCTTCAGCGCCCTGTCTATATCGTCCGATCTGGATATGGTGACATTGCTGCTGCTTGATCAGCGTGCGGACCTCCAAAGGATGCTCGGGGATTTAAAAATTGACGTGCGTGATTTTCCACATCTGACTTTCATAAAACACGAATCCGAACTGCAAAAACCGCCTCAGCCATTCTGTGACCCGGAGCAAAAACCTTTACTCGGCAAATTTCATCCAGAATTCCATCGTGCTTTGTTTGCTAGCTGCGCAATAAAACCGTCCAGTGTTGCCATCATTCCCCTTTGGAGGCAAGGCCGCCTGATTGGCTGCCTGAACCTGGGCAGTTTTCAGGCTGATCGTTTTCAGACCAGTATGGCAACGGACTTTATTCAAAGGCTAGGTTCGATCATCGCCATCTGTCTCGAAAACGTGATCAATAACGAAAAGCTGAACTATATAGGACTCACCGATCCACTGACCAACGTCAGCAATCGCCGGTATGTAGAACAGAGAACTTTAGAAGAAATTACGAGAGCGCAAAGGCAAAAATACAGCCTTGCCTGCATGTATCTGGACATCGATTTTTTCAAGAAAATTAACGATCAGTACGGACATCAGGGGGGGGATGATGTGTTACGTGAGGTCGCCAAAAGGATCAAAGCAGAATTGCGACTCAGTGATACGTTAGGGCGATTTGGCGGGGAAGAGTTTGTTGTTTTACTGGTCAACACCGACTTGCAAAATGCCAGACTGGTTGCCGAGCGCATACGAAAAAGTATTGCTGATTTCCCGTTTCTACTGGGTGAGTCGGGTATCTGCAAAACCAGCGTCTCAATCGGTTTGTCGACAGTTGCGCCCGGAAACAGTTCGGGAGACGTCACGATGATCGCCCGCGACATGCTTATCCGGGCAGATCAGGCTTTGTATCGGGCAAAAAAAACCGGACGAAATCAAGTCTGCTATAACTGAACTTCAGCACAGAAACCGGATAGTCAGCCGTTTTTTTCAGCCTGCAAGCGCTCGTACTTGGCCATTAATTGCGCAGGTGTTTCGCGCCATTCTGGATTAAACGGAATACAGTTTACCGGGCAAACCTGCTTGCATTGAGGCTCTTTGTAATGTCCGACGCATTCGGTACATTTATTGGCATCAATTTCATAAATCTCTGGCCCCATGAAAATAGCATCATTGGGGCATTCGGGTTCGCAGACATCGCAATTGATGCAATCGTCCGTAATCATCAGGGCCATACAAACTCACTTCTTCACTTTACATTGACAGCCAAAGCGGCTGGCATCAATTTTCCGCGCTAAGACGACAAATTACTGATCGCCTAAGGCAGACACTTTCTGTTTTAACCAACGATCAACTGATGGGAAAACAAATTTCGACACATCGCCGCCAAACATGGCGATTTCTCGGACGATCGTACCGGAAATAAACTGGTACTGATCAGATGGTGTCAAAAACAAAGTTTCCACGTCTGGCAGCAGATACCGATTCATGCCGGCCATCTGAAACTCATATTCAAAATCGGATACTGCTCGCAAGCCACGCACAATTACGCGTGCATCGTTTTTCCGGACAAAATCTTTTAATAATCCTGAAAAACTCTCTACGCGCACGTTAGGGTAATGACCTAGTACTTCATTAGCGATGGTCAGACGCTCTTCCAGACTAAAAAATGGTTTTTTGCTTTTGCTATCCGCAACGCCAACCACCAGCGTATCGAAGAGACCAGACGCCCGACGTACCAAATCCTCATGTCCACGTGTCAGCGGGTCAAATGTCCCCGGATAAACGGCTGTAACCATCTTCACTCCCTTTTATTTCGCTATTTACATATGGCTTTGCACCAAGCTGAACGGGCATTATGCCTGATTTTCGTGCGCCTCATGCTTTGAAATGCTGCGTTGCAGTACGTGAAAGAAGACACTTCCGGCTTTGTCAGCCCGAATTACTTTCCATCCATGCAGCCAATTCGCCGTATTTTCATCGGCCTCCGATTGATCCAAAGCGCTTTCCGCCTCTACATAAAGATACCCGTCATCCTTTAATAAAGTTAAACATAACGGCAATATTTTCGGCAACCAATCGTGTCCAAAGGGTGGATCAAGAAAGATGACATCAAACTGTTGTTGAGTCACGACACCCTTTGCGAATGACAATGCATCACCACGCAATAAGGAAACGTGGGAGGCGTGCAGTTTTTGTTTGCTCACTTCCAGTTGCCGGTAAGCAGGGGTATGTGCTTCCACCATCGTGACATGCTTCGCCCCCCGACTCGCCGCCTCGAAACCAAGCGCACCACTACCGGCGAAAAGATCAAGGCAATTCAGACGCGCCCATTCTCCATCACACAAATGATTCAACCAATTAAATGCGGTTTCCCTGACGCGGTCAGGAGTCGGCCTCAGCCCTTCGGCGTCGACAACCGCCAACAGGCTTCTTTTCCACTGTCCCCCGATGATGCGTACCTGATGCGGGGTGCGCTTGGAATTCGCGTTTTTTTTACTTGGTGTTTTCATTATCTTGATGGCATTGGTAATCAATATTACCGGACACGGTCTGTTAGAATGGCAGCATTCTAATACTAGGGATGGCAATCAGTTTCAGTTGAATCAGAAACGGAAGTAGTACCTGATCCTGCGGATTGAGTTTCGTGCGGGAAAACGGGTCGAAACTTGATCGTTTTCATTTTGAATGACGCCAGCGCCTCCCGCCTTTCCGACAAATTATCCCCGATGTTTAGTTTTTTTAAAAGAAAACCGAAAGACGAACCGATTCCGGAAGTTATCCCTTCCGTTGCGCCCGAACAAATTGAATCCGTTCCTGCGCAGATTGAAGAACTCGCTGCAAGTGAAAACATTGCGCCTGTCAGCAATGAACCTAAGCGTTCCTGGCTTAGCAGGCTGAAGGCAGGTCTGGCAAAAACATCGTCGAATCTGACAACGCTCTTTATTGGTGCGCGAATTGACGATGACCTGTATGAAGAGCTGGAATCTGCACTACTGGTCTCAGATGCGGGGGTCGAAGCAACGCAATTCCTTTTAGACCGATTAAAAAAGACCGTCAAAGAAGAAAAATTAACGGAAGCAGATCAAGTCAAAGCGGCGCTTAAGACTTTGCTTCTGGAATTACTGACTCTCTTGCAAAAGCCTTTTGAACTAGGACGCCACCAGCCTTTGGTGATGATGATTACCGGCGTGAACGGTGCTGGGAAAACGACCAGCATTGGTAAGTTGGCGAAACATATGCAAAGTCATCAGCAATCGGTACTTTTAGCCGCTGGCGATACATTTCGTGCTGCAGCACGAGAGCAATTAACAATTTGGGGACAACGTAATAACGTTACGGTGATAGCGCAAGAGTCGGGCGACCCTGCGGCCGTAGCCTTTGATGCGGTGGCATCTGCACGTGCGCGCGGCATTGACGTCGTTATGGTTGATACGGCTGGTCGCCTCCCTACGCAGTTGCATCTGATGGAAGAATTAAAGAAAATAAAACGCGTCATCGGTAAAGGTATGGATGGCGCACCTCAAGAAATTTTACTGATCATCGATGGCAATACCGGCCAAAATGCCTTGGCTCAAGTAAAAGCATTTGATGATGCCTTGAATTTAAGTGGTTTGATTATTACCAAGCTCGACGGCACCGCCAAAGGCGGCATCTTGGCCGCCATCGCGAAAATCAGGCCAATTCCAGTATATTTCATTGGTATTGGCGAACAAATCGAGGATTTACAACCATTTAATGCCAATGAGTTTGTGGATGCGTTGCTCAACTAAATTGAGTTTTTAACTAGACATGATTGAATTCGAACACGTATCCAAACAATATTCTGGTGATGCATTTGCCCTGCGCGATATATCTCTATCGATTGCTGACGGCGAGCTTATTTTTCTTGCCGGACCTTCTGGCGCAGGCAAATCGACACTACTGAAAATGATTGCCGGTATCGAAAAGCCAACATCCGGGAAAATCAGTGTCAACGGACAGGACGTCAGTAAGCTAAAGGCCGGCAGTCTCCCATATTTGCGCAGAAAACTCGGTTTGATTCTGCAAGAACAAAAATTGCTTCTGGACAGAGACGTTTTGACGAATGTCATGCTTCCTTTAATCGTGACTGGCGCTTCGACGTCGGAAGCCACTTCGCGCGCGCAACTCGCTCTGGAAAAAGTCAATCTGGCAGATAAGGCAAAATCGTTTCCTTTGGCTTTGTCAGGTGGAGAGCAGCAGCGGGTTGCCATCGCACGTGCAATCGTCAACAGACCTCAAATTATTCTTGCCGATGAGCCGACAGCATTTCTTGATCGTGGCAATGCCAATAAAGTTCTCAATGCTCTAAAAGCCTTCCAGGGCGCTGGCGTGACATGCATCGTTTCCAGCCATGACGAGTATTTTTTAGATCAGGCCAGTCGGGTGATTTATTTAAATCAAGGGCAAATTTGTGACTCCTGGGATTCCAGTCTCTCGACCTGACTGATTCAAGTGTAAGGAATACGATATGAAAATCTGGTTTCGTCAGCATCTTTTTGCGCTTAAAAGTGCGTTGGCCCATTTGCGCTCCAGCCCGGGCAATTTTTTGTTCAACGTTTTGGTCGTTTCTATTGCCCTGGCTCTACCAATCGCTGGTCTGACTTTAATCGAAAATATAAAGCCAATTTCTTCTCAGCTTTCAATCGAACCTGAAATCAGCATTTTTGTCAGCCCAGAAACTTCTCGCGAAAATGCAACGGCGCTTTCAATCCCTATTAAGCAATTACTAAAAGCGCAAGGCATCAATGCAAAGCTGAGTTTCATTCCCAAAGATAAGGCCTTGGCTGCGATGGAGGAAACGTCTAATTTGGCAGAGGTTCTTTCAACACTGGGAGGCAAC
>JAGWUK010000809.1 GCA_028868455.1 Burkholderiales bacterium
TCGTCAGTCTGCAGGCAATGGCATTGGCGGCAAAGGAAAAACATGGTGGAACGGATTTTGTGTGTATTCTCGATGCGCGCATGGAAGAAGTTTACTGGGCGCAGTACCGCTATGCCGACAACCGGCTACAGCAAGTGTCGGCACCTGAATTGTCGCGGATTGATGATGTCAGTGTAAGCAAATTGGCGAAAGATACGGTGATTGTTGTGGGTGAAGGCGTTAATTTGACGGACGCATTGCACCAATTTTTTCATGCAGAATGTATGCCGCATGCTGCGTATGTTGCGCGACTGGGTTTGTTGGCGCATGAGGCGGGTTTGTGTGTCGCACCAGAAGATGCACAGCCGCTTTATTTGCGAAACAAAATCGCGTTGACGACTGCGGAGCGTATGCAGGCAAAGGCGATTACCTGATCGGTGGTGAAGCGATGATTCCTTCCGATTTTTCACCGCAATTTTGTCAATTGGTGATGGCAGATATCGACCAGATGCTGGCGATAGAAGAAGCGGTATATGCTTACCCTTGGTCGCGCGGCAATTTTTCAGACTCATTTCTCAGTGCTTATGAAGCATTTGGTTTGCGTGATGCCGCCGGACAGTTGTTTGCTTATTTCATTGTAATGCCGGTAGTCGATGAATTGCATTTGTTGAACATTGCCGTCAATAAGCCCTTCCAGGGGCGCGGTTACGCGCGTCTGTTGCTCGAAAAGCTGCATTGCTACGCGCTGGAGCGGCAATTTCAGTCGATTTTACTGGAAGTCCGGCGCAGCAATGCGCGAGCTATCGACGTTTATCATAGTGATGGATTTGCCGAAATCGGCTTGAGGAAAGGGTATTATCCTGCCGACAATCAGGCTCGGGAAGATGCCCTTGTTATGCGGAGAATGTGTTGACGCAAGAATTGAATCAGATGGATGCGCAAAAATATCTGCAGGCAATGGGCTTGGGACCAGTTTGGCACTTGCGTAACCCTGAAACACTCGCTGCTACACCTGAGGTGGCGCCAGAAATGCCGTCGCCACTTGTTGATGTTGCGGAAGAGAAAAACCCTCCTGCAGTCGACATTGCACAGCAAGAGCCGGTAAGGGATGTGACGCCTGTTCAGGTTAAACAATTGCTTACCGAGGACATGTCCTGGGAGGTTTTGCAGGAAACTGTCGCTGCGTGTCAGGCTTGTCGTTTGTGTCAGGGACGGCAGAAAACTGTATTCGGTGTCGGTGATCAAAAAGCACGCTGGCTATTTGTCGGTGAGGGGCCGGGCTATAACGAAAATATTCAAGGTCAACCTTTCGTCGGAACAGCAGGGCAATTATTGGACAATATGCTCAATGCGCTTGGTTTGAAACGAGGCGAAGCCACCTATATTGCCAATGTTGTTAAATGTCGCCCAACGGATGACTTGGGAAAGGATCGCCCGCCAAGTGCAGATGAAATTGCGGCTTGCCTGCCTTATCTGCAAAGACAAATTGCATTAATTCAACCAGAAGTGATTGTTGCGCTGGGTAAAACGGCCGCGATTGCTTTGCTCGGTTTGTCGCCGGAAACGCCAGTCGGACAGTTACGCGAGAAAGTCCACCACTATCAGTCCTTGCCATTGATCGTGACTTACCATCCTGCGTATTTGTTGCGCAAACCAGCAGACAAGGCAAAGGCCTGGGCTGACCTGTGTTTGGCCAGATCGAGTTTGGGCGATAGCGCTGCCTGATGGATAATTGCCAGCAAGGCTTTCATCAACTCTGGGGG
>JAGWUK010000810.1 GCA_028868455.1 Burkholderiales bacterium
ATCCCTGGCAATGTCATCGAAGTCGGCAGCCGCACAGTCAGCGAGGCGGAGATCATCGACTTCGCAACACAATTTGATCCGCAGCCATTTCATATCGACAAAGACGCCGCCAGTCATTCCATTTTTGGCGGTGTGATCGCCAGTGGCTGGCACACCTGCGGACTGATTATGCGCCTGGTGGTTGACGGCTTTCTCAATGATTCAGCGAGCATGGGCTCACCCGGTATTGAAGAAATCCGCTGGAAATTGCCAGTGCGTCCAGGCGATACGCTGACCGTGTCGGCAGAAACGCTGGAAAGCCGCCCCTCAGGCAGCAAGGCAGATCGCGGCGTAGTGCTGACCATGTGGCGCGCCATCAATCAAAACGGTGAACTGGTTTGCACAGTCAAAGGCATGGGCATGTTTGGTCGTCGCCCACAATAATCGGAGAATAGCATGCGTGAAATACATAGCCTGGATGAATTAAAAACCCTGACCGGACAAGAAGTCGCCGTTTCTGATTGGGTAGAAATTACTCAGGAGCGTGTCAACACCTTCGCCGACGCAACGGGTGACCATCAATGGATACACGTGGACGTTGAGCGCGCCAAACGCGAGTCTCCATTCGGAGGACCGATCGCGCACGGCTTTCTGACCTTATCCTTATTACCTATGCTGGTCGAAAGCGCCATCCATCTCACTTACGTCAAAATGGGTGTCAATTACGGGTTGAATAAAGTCCGTTTTCCATCCCCTGTTCCCGTCGGCAGCCAGTTGCGCGCAAGAATGAAACTCTTGAATGTGGAAGACATCAAAGACGGCGCCCAGATCAGCTGGGAAGTCACTATAGAACGCCAGGGTTCAGATAAACCTGTCTGCGTCGCCGAATCCATCGGTCGCGCTTACTGAGCAAATCTATCCCATCACTCACGTTGATCTGATCCAATTTAAGAACCAATTGCCACTCAGTAATTGTCACTCAGCGTGAGTGAAGACGATGTCATTGCTATTGGCGAAACCCATGAGCGGTACTGCCACCGCCGCATAGCCGGTAAAGTAGCCGACCAGATCAGTCGGCTCAATAAAACCTCACGGCATAAACAGGCGGCAAATGTACACCGATGGTCTGCCATTCATCTCCCGCATTTTCGCTGACCCACAATGCGCCTGTCGTAGATGCCATCAAAAGCGTCTTGCCGTCATCTGCCACAGCCAGGCCGTGGCGATAAATCAGATCGTAGCAATGCTCTTGCGGTAAACCGTTGCGCAACGATTCAAAGGTTTTGCCGCCATCACGCGTGCGTGACACACTGAGCGCCGCATCTTTGGGAATACGTTTTTGATCGGCGATCGCCGGCACAAACCATGCAATTTCAGGATTACGCGGATGCGCGGCCACGGCAAATCCAAAATCCGGCATGCCTTCCGGCGTTTCAATTTGTTGCCAGTTCGCGGCATTATCGTCGGAACGCCAGATGCCATTGTGATGCTGACACCACAGCACATCCGGCGCATATTTACAGCGCACGACCAGATGCGGATCCTGCACATTTTCGTTCGCGGCCAGTTCTGGCGGCATGTATTCGGCACGCATACCTTTCGCACTCAGTTCCCATGACTGCCCGCCATCTTCTGTTTTCCATACGCCGCCGACAGAAATACCCAACAATATTTGCTGACTATGACGTGGGTTGACGCAAATGGAATGGATGCCTGGCACATCGTAACCACCGCCCATCCAATCCCTGCGCTCTGGCCGGT
>JAGWUK010000811.1 GCA_028868455.1 Burkholderiales bacterium
CAAATTGGGCAGTTGAGCGTGCAGAAGCATTACCAGCGAATCTGCAACAACGCTACATGGAAATTATTCCGATTCTTCGCCGTGAGCGATTGAAGATTGAACAAGAAGTGGGTACGAATTTCGATACACAGTTCCATCGTTTTGCTCAATTGGATCAATCTCGTGAGTCAAAGGCGTCAAAAGCTGGGAGCAGCTTGGATGCAATCAGTTTAGAAGATATTGGGCTAGTTAGTACTGAAGATTACGATGTATCTGTTGCGTTAGATGGCATAGCTGATCGTCTTGCTCGCACATTAGAACCTGATTTAGGTCATTCATTTCAGCGGCTAAAGCCGCTTTCGGCGAAACTTACTAATATTTCGCAATTACCTTATCATCCTCGCGTATTACTGACTATTTTGATTGATAGTTTGGCCGTTTTATCTCTGAATTCAGAGCAAAAAATAGAACTTATTCATAAATTCTCGGCATTATTTGATTTGGCTGCACTGAGTGAAATTAAAGCTCTTATTCTGCCCGCAATAGAAACTGCGGCTGTGCCAGAGTTGGGTAAATTCCAACCCATTAAGTCGTCAGAAGTTGCAGAAAAACCAAAACCGAAATCATCATCTTCGGATGGACAGGGAGGGAGCGGGAATTCAGGTTCTCAAGCTCTTCCACCGCCGACGATGGAAAATGGTGTTCCTGTATTGCACGTTGCTCCAAATGGTGGTTTCGTTGTTGATCCGAATCTACTGGCCCAACAAGCACAACACTTTGCAGCAATTAGCCAGAGTATCGCGACTGCATCTTTGCAGGTAGAGAATCGCTTTCCTTTTGCGACAGAACAGATTGTGGCGCAAACTGAACTTCTGGGAATGCTGGAGAAATTACAAGCTGCGCAACCTAGTACGCCGCTGAATAAAGATGAGATTAAGACGAGTGTTGCGGCAGTCCGCGATAGTATTCGTAACGAACTCGTCAGTGACGAAGAAAATACACAAGTCATCGCACAAGATGAAACCAATGTGATTGATTTGGTTTCGACACTGTTTGATTACATTTTGGATGATAAAGAGCTGCCTACGCCAATGAAGGCGTTGATTAGCCGTTTGCAAATCCCTGTGCTCAAGGTTGCTCTGACCGATAAGAAATTCTTCGGTGGCGAAGATCATCCAGCACGTAAACTTCTCAATTTGCTGGCGAAAGCGGGCATGAGCTGGGATGAAAACAACAAAAGTAGCGAAGCTCTATATAAGAAAGTAGAGCAGGTTGTCTTTGTTGTTTTGAATGAATTCCGTGATGATCTGCGGTTGTTTGAGGATTTGTTTACTGATTTTGATGAGTTCTATCAACAGCAACAAGCACGATTGGCGGCAATGGATGCACGAACTCGTGAGGCTGAAGAAAATCGTGCCCGCGCAGAAACGGCAAAAACGGTTGTTCAACAAGCACTCAATCGACGCTTAAATGGTCTGAAATTACCATTTTCTATCGTACGGTTGCTGCAAGAAGGTTGGCGTCATGTATTGTATTTGTCCGCGCTGAAAGAAGGTGTGGAATCAGAGTCTTGGAAACAAGCCGTTAAAGTCGTTGATGCGCTGATCTGGAGTATGTTGCCACCTGCTGGCGACGCACAGTGGATTGATCGTTTAAAAGCGGTATCTCCAAAACTCATTAACAGTTTGCGCAAGGGTTTAACCGCAGTTAATTTTGATGCACATCAGCTGGAAGTATTGTTAGCTGAAATTGTAAAAA
>JAGWUK010000083.1 GCA_028868455.1 Burkholderiales bacterium
CTGCTGATGTCCTGAATCGTGACCGCCAGACCGGTGCCGGAACGCGCCAGCCGGCGGCGTGCCCAGTGCATGTTGAGCGGACTTTTTTCGGGGATTTTATATTCGTCTTCGTAGTAGCCGCTGGCCATTGCCTTGGAATAAATTTCCATCAGGATGTTGAAGTAATCCGTTTCTTGCAGCGTGGATAAGCGGGCGCCGATCAGTTCCTTGCGGTTCAATCCAAAGAAGCTGGCGCCGCGCGAATTGCAGTCGACATACTCAAAATCCACGATGTGCTGCGCGGTATCGTAGATGGCATTGACCATGTAAAAACCGTCTTCGGTCGCTTCGGTGGCGAGCCGATAGGTGTCGCGCACCATTTTCGCCTGTTGCTTGCGCCATGCCAGTCGTGCGGATAAAACTGCGGCGATCACGGCGAATCCTATGAGCAAATGGACGATGAGCCGCGTGTTGGCGGCATTCGCTTGCCAGACCTGTTGATGGCTGTCGCGCAGTTCTTGCTCTGACAAACCAGTGATGGCGACGATGGGGTAGGCGGACAAGCTTTGCCAGCCGACAAAGCGCCCAAGGTGATCGGTGAAGTGTTCCTTGCCGCTGAAATAGCCAGTACCGGCGCTACCGCTGAGACTGAGTTGCTGAATCAGCGGCGCGCCGTCGGGTGTTGTGGCGTGCTCACCGATGCGTACGATGCCGATTTGCTCATCGAAAGTCATGGTGGCCAATAAGCCCATTTTGTTGAGCATTTGTTCATCGTAAAAATCGGAAAAATACGAGGCATCAACCAGAATCACAACGATGCCGCCGAAGCTGTCGTCGGCGCTATCGAGCCTGCGCGTGAACAGGATTTTTTGATGCATGTCTGTGCTGCCTGCGGCGGGCAGACTGATGCGCAAGGCGCTGGAATTATTGTTCTGATGAAAATGAAAAGCATCGTTCAGCAATTGGTGCGCATGCTTGTTCCAGCTTTTGTCGGACGTGATGCTGCTGGCGGCTTCACCGTCGGCGCGCAGGATGCTGACCGTGTCGAAAAATCGCGCCGTGAACAGGCCGCTGCGGCGCAAGTCTTCTAGCTGCAAATGGCCGTCGGTTTTTTCCCAGTCGTATTTGACGTGCATGCTGACCTGATCGATTTGCTCAATCGCACGCGTCAGGTACTGAGCATACGCACGCGACAGGCTGGCGACGTCTTTGTAGGCGTTTTCTCGCAGTTGTTTTTGGTCTTCGGCAACGCGGGCATCGCTCATGCGTAAAAGGACGAAGATCAGCAGGGCACAAATGGCCGGCCAGAACAAAATCAGTCCTATGCTGCCTTTGAGGTCAGCAAAATTTCTGATCCATCCTTGCAAGCGGCTGAGGAGCGTCGGTGGCGTCACGATGTAGAAAATGGATGAGACAGCGTCTGGGTGCCGCATAGGCTAGCACATTCCAGGCAAATCGTTACGTCATGTTGCTTTGCAACCAGAATACCGGCGGTGAGGTGGCGGGATGGCGTCTGAATCGCGGCCGCAGCGGCTGAAGCTGGCGGCGGTATGTCATGATGTCGCAGTGCCGCATGCGTTGGCAGATTACAAAGCAGCCTGGCACAATGCTGCCATTTTGATGGATATGAATATACTCCCCTATTTTTAGAATAAAAATCCCTTGTTACGCTGGTTTTTATTGTGATGCTGAAAAATACTGAGAGGGGGTATATTTAAACTCATAACCAGAGCGGTCATGCGTTGATGTTCAAATGCTTGCGGCCGAATGAATGGCGAATGCCGCTGGCAGTCGTGCGCCTGTGTGAGCGCCCGACTGCGCTTGCCTCGCGTGCTTACAGATCAGTTCTTACGGCGAACAGTTCCGGAAACAACACCACGTCCAGCATTTTGCGTAAATAGCTGACGCCTGCCGTGCCGCCAGTACCAGTCTTGAAACCGATGATGCGCTCGACCGTGGTGACATGGCGGAAGCGCCAGATGCGGAACGCGGTTTCCATATCGACCAGTTTTTCAGCCAGTTCATACAAAGCCCAATGCTGTTCCGGTGCCTGATACACCTGTAACCAGGCGGCTTTGACAGAGGCATTGGTTTGCACAGGTTGTGTCCAGTCCTGCTCGAGTCGCGCAGCGTCTATCGTCAATCCCTGACGTGCCATCAGCATGATGGATTCGTCATAAATCGACGGTGTGCGCAGCGCGGAATCGAGCGTGGCATGCACTTCCGGCACGCTTTCGTGGACGCTCATCAGTGCGGCGTTTTTATTGCCCAGCAAAAATTCCAGTTCGCGATACTGATGCGACTGAAATCCCGACGATGCACCCAGGTAAGGACGAATCGCTGTGTATTCGCTCGGCGTCATGGTCGCCAGCACATCCCAGGCGTGCACCAGTTGATCCATGATACGAGCCACGCGCGACAGCATCTTGAACGCTGGCGGCAGGTCGCCAAGGCGTAATTGCTGACGCACAGCGTGCAACTCGTGCAGCATCAGCTTGATCCATAACTCGCTGGTCTGATGCTGGATAATGAACAGCATTTCATTGTGATTGGGCGAACGCGGATGCTGCGCCGATAAAATCTGATCCAGACCCAGATAGTCGCCATAGCTCATTGCTTCACTGAAGTCCATTTGTGCGCCATGCCAGGACATCGGGCATTTGCCGCTAGATTCTTGATTGCTCATCGTATTCTCTTCAAAAAAAACAGGGGAATTTCAGGTGACTGCGTGACGTTCAGCGTGTTTGTCGTAGCGCTCGTTGTCGAGAATATCGCGCAGGCCTTCGACGGCGTCCCAGACATCGACGAAGCGTGTGTACAGAGGCGTGAAACCAAAACGCATGATGGCCGGTTCGCGATAATCGCCAATGATGCCGCGTGCTATCAGTGCCTGCATCACAGCGTAGCCATACGGATGCGTAAAGCTGGCCTGGCTGCCGCGTTGCGCATGGGCGCGCGGCGTCACCAAGCCAAGCGGATGCGAAGCGCAGCGGTTTTCAACGAGTTGAATAAACAGGTCGGTCAACGCCAGCGATTTTTTGCGTATTGCCTGCATATCGGTCTTGCCGAAAATATCCAGACCGCAGGCGACCAGCGCCAGCGACGTAATTGGCTGTGTGCCGCACAGGGCTCGGCGGATGCCAGGCGTTGGCGCAAAACTGGCTTGCATCGCAAACGGATTGGCATGTCCCCACCAGCCGGACAAGGGATGATTGAACGCCGCCTGATGATGTTGCGGTACCCAGATGAATGCCGGCGAACCAGGACCACCATTCAGGTATTTATAAGTACATCCGACCGCGAAGTCGGCCTTGGCCGCGTTCAGTTGCACTGGCACGGCACCGGCTGAATGCGCGAGATCCCATAACATCAGCGCGCCGTGCTGATGCGCCAGCGCAGTGATGGCGCTCATCTCATGCAGATAGCCAGTGCGGTAATTGACATGCGTCAGCATCAGCAAGGCGGTTTCGTCATTGACGACGTGCGGCAATTCTTCAGGCGAGTCGATTAGTACAATCCGGTAGCCGCGATCGACCCAGCGCGTCAGGCCTTCGGCCATGTAAATATCGGTCGGGAAATTGCTGCGTTCGGTAATGATGGTTTTACGCTTGCTGTCGCCCGACTGCATGTGCAACGCGGCTGCCAGTGCTTTGAACAGATTGATCGACGTTGAATCGGTGACGACGACTTCACCGGCTTCGGCGCCGATCAGCGGTGCCAGCTGGTCGCCGAGTGAAGAAGGCAGGGCAAACCAGCCAGCCGTGTTCCAGCTTTTGATCAGATCGGTGCCCCATTCCTGCGTCACCACTTGCTGTGCGCGTTGTAACGCGGCCTTCGGGCGTGCGCCGAGAGAATTGCCATCGAGATAAATGACATCGTGTGGCAAATCAAATTCGTCGCGCAATGTGGCCAGTGCATCGTGCTGATCGAGTTGTTCGCAATAATGGCGGTCGATGACCGTGTTTTCGGTGGACATGATTTACAGACTCCTGAGAATAGCGCGTACCGGGCTGGCATCCAGTCCGGCGAGTTTAAGTGGCAGACAAATCAATTCGTAATCGCCGGCGGCGACTTCATCCAGCACGATGCCTTCCAGGATCGCCATCTGCTGCGCTTTAACATGCAAATGCGCATCCAGCGTTTTGGAGTCCTGCGGATCGAGTGAAGGGCTATCAATGCCGATCAGACGCACGCCATGTTGCGCCAGCAGATCGATGGTTGCCGGTGCAATGCTGGGAAAGTCGCTGTCCCACCGCATGTGCGGCGCTTGCCGGTAGGTGCGCAACAAGACACGCGCTGGCACATCAGCCATGTGAGCGGCAATGTGCTCAGGCTGCACCTGCGCGACACCGATGCAGTCGATCACGCGGCAGGCCCCGAGATAAGTGTCAATGGCGACCTCATCAATCGATTTTCCTTGCGGGTCATAATGCGAGGGTGCGTCGCAATGCGCACCAGTATGCGTGGACATCGTGATCTTGCTGACCTTGACCGGACAGCCGTCGGCAATCTGCCACGTGGTTTCAGCGCTGTATTCGCTGTCGCCTGGCCAGACCGGCATGCCGGTCTGAATGGCGGGGGTAATGTCCCAAAGGGTACGTTGTGGCATAGAAACTCCTTGTTCAATTAGGATTGACGCAAAATCGCCCCAGCGGCGTTATTGCTCCACGTTGTACGATGGGTACGATGTGTACTGCCTTCGTCGCTATGCCTTGCTGGAACAATTTTGCGTAACTCCTATCAATGTGCAGAGATTGTAGGACGAATAGCCTGAATTGTTCTTGCAATTTGCAGCGTGAAAAACAGCATTTTTAAAATATACTGCGAAGAAATAATTATTTTTTGAAATATTTCTCAGTATTCTCTTTGTGCAACGCGCAAAAGCGCCAACGGAGCCATGCTATGCAACTCGACGCCACCGATTTAAAAATTCTTCAGCAACTGCAGACGGACGGGCGCATCAGCAATCAGGAGCTGGCGGATAAGGTGTTTTTATCGCCGTCGTCTTGTCTGCGCCGGGTACGTATGCTGGAGGAAGAGGGCATCATTCATCACTATTGTGCAGTATTGGACGCTGCCGCTGTCGGGCTGGAGGTCGATGCTTTTGTCCAGGTGACCATGCGGCGCGATGTCGAACAATGGCACGAAAATTTTTCGCAAGCGCTGCAAAGCTGGCCGGAAGTCGTCGGCTCATACATCATTACCGGTGACGCCAATTATTTACTGCGTGTCCGTGCGCGTAATCTCAAACACTATTCCAGCTTCGTGCTGGAGCGTCTGTACAAAACGACAGGTGTACTGGATATCCGTTCAAACATCGTTTTGCAAACACTGAAAGACACGCAGCAAATTGCGACCGAACTGATACAGGCGCCATAACAGGCCTTATGAAAAACTGCCCGGCAACCCCATCGCACCACGTCGTGCGATATGTCCGCTGCATGTAACCTTCGTCGCGCCGCTGTCATCGGGAGGGATAAAAATGGAGCAGCATTCTTCAGAAAATGGAATAGCCAGACAGAAGCGTAGTAATTAAAATAATTTACAAATTGTAAATTTCATTTACCTGCTGCACCTCCGGTGCAATGATCGGCAGTTTCAATCCTCCTCTCCCAACGATCATGATGCCGACTGCACTGAAAGAATTCGTACAACTGTTGAGTTGCAATGCTTTGGATGAATCGGAACAAGACGATATCGTCCGGCAAATCGTCAATGCGCCTGACGATCCTGAATTTGAATGGGCAGATAGTCCGGAGCAGGCACGCTTGTTTGCACTTACTTTTGCGCTTGGCGAGTACATGGCGACAGGAGATAAACTGGACGAATTGCATGAGCAAGTCCAGAGATTGTTTGACGATGACTTTCCAGAAATTCCCGCTCCGACGCTGGACGACATGGAAAATGGAGGCGGCGCCATCGCTTATTTCGAATGGCTTGAAACAGAATTCTGTCAGTACTCTGCTGAAGAGGGCGGTTACGATCTGGTCGAGCTGGATATGATGGGTAGCGATATGAATGCCATCGTCGTGTATCGCAAAGATACGCCGCGTGTACTAGAACTGGCAAAACAACTTGATTTTAAAATGCAGCGCCCTCTTGACTATTTTAGAGATCTTTTGCAACCACATCGTCATCAACACGCTTGAGTACGACTTACGCAAAACCGCCGCAGCGGCGTTATAGCACCTAGTCATGCGATGTGTACTGTCTCCTCGCTTTGCCTTGCCGGAACGATTTTGCGTAAGTTCTATTGAGAAAATGAATTGGCAAAATGTAATGAACGTTTTGCTCATTCCCGTGTCTGAAACAGTCTGATCGCAAGACCACAGGTCTGCGAATGAATATTCACCTTCTATGCACGGGATACAAGCATATATGCAACTGAACCAACTGGACGAAATCTATCTCGATCAATGCCGCACAGCGATGCGTACCGAACAGGAAAAAAGTCTGGCCGAAACCAATCAATGGTCACATGTAGACAAACCCAAAGTACATGCAGACTGGGACGTACTTTACAAACAGTTGGCCTCCGTTCTGGATACCTCGCATCCGTCGGATGCAACTATTCAGGAACTGATTGATCAGCATTACCAGATATCCAGTCGCTTTTATGTTCCAAGCAAACTGGCATATCTCGGTCTCGCTTTGTTTTATCGGGAAAACGAAGCGATGCGTGATTTTCATAATGCTTACCATCCACAGATGGTGGCATTTCTCGGCGATGCGATCTACGTTTATACGCAACAAAGCCGGACTTTTTCCTGAAGGACAATGGGGGTATTGCTGACGCACAAACCCTGATTCGCATCAGGGCTTATGCAGCGGTGGCTCTAACCGCAAGACTTGCATGGGCGGCGTTTCGTTGGGCAGCCATTTCTGATAAATCCTGGCGAAGCTGCCATCTTTTTTGATGGCACGCATAGCTTGTTCCCATTGATCAATCGTGGCAGATGGCGTTTGTGAAGAGAACGCCAGATACAACTCGAGGCTATCGAGTATTTTGACCTTTTCCACATCGTCGGCACTATGGCCTATGTCTTTCAATACGGACGGAACGACGAAGCTACCTTCCACCCACAAGTCAAAACGTTTGGCCAGCAGCATCGTTGCAATAACTTGCGGTGTCGGCGCTTGCTCGATATCTGCAAACCCCTTTTTGCGTGCCGTGTCGGCAAAAATACTGGAACGATAGGCGCCGACTTTGAGTTTTTGGATTGCATCGCCAAGACTGCGCAGATGTGCTGCATTGCCTTTGCGCGTATACAGTGCCGTGGTGGAAATGGCTACCGGACCCAGCAAGACCATGAGTTTTTCGCGCTCTTCCGATCTGCCGACGGTGAACAATAAAACATTCGGTTCTTCCAGTAGCGCTTTGTAACCTCGCGCCCACGGAACGACTTGTACAGGTGTTGTGCTACCTATGCGTTCTTGTATGGCGTGGACGATTTCGACGGCCATACCGTCCGCTTTGGTACCCTGGCCGAAAGTAATCGGCGGCCAGTCTTCAGTAAAAATCTGTAATTCCTGCGCTTGTGAAAGTGAGCAAAATAATATCGAAAAAGTTACGGTGAAAATCCGGCTCAGACAGTTTGATGTAATGCTCCTAAACCAAACAGAAATTGAGCGCATATGCTAGCGGCGAAGCCTTTTGTGGATGCAGTTAATAGCAGAAAGATGTGCGATTAATTTACCTCAATTGATTGCGCTCGGATAGAAGAATTTTTTATCAGGCGCTAATCTGTGCAGATTGGTAGCGACGCGCAATTTGGAACAATTCATATTGTTGTAAAGTTTGCAGCGCTAACTCGCACGCAAAAAAAAAGCGACCTTGCGGTCGCTGTGGACGTTAAGCGTTATTTATTGCCTGGCATCGGATAAAGAAATGGTGTTTCGCTTATGTTTATCAGAACGTATCCGGACGCTGACGTCGCTGTCCGCTGCGACTTTAGTTGTGATCAGCGCGCTGAGCAGATTTGCAGCGACGCCTTTGTTGGCCCAGGTCTGGGTCAGATCAAGGTCGCCATTGGTGCTGACAATAATTAAGACATTTTCCGATTGCAGATCAATCAGGTTCAGGATACGGATACCTGCTATCCATCCCTGACGTTCGACGATCGTGACCGGTTTTTGCTCGTCAACACCTTTGAACGGATACGTCCAGACGCCAATGGCACCGCCGACGGCATTGGGTTTAATCATTTCGTCGCGGGTTTTTTGAGAGATCAATTTACCTTTGATGAAGGCACGATCAAAGGCGAACATATCGCGCAAGGTGCCAAACGAGGAACCTGCTGCCCCATAGCTTGCCAGATTAACGTCGGGCTCTGGTTTGCCGCCGAGAATGCCGTGAATATGGGCTGGATTGTCCGGCATTTCTTCCGTGTAGTACCCAGACATCAGCATTTTTGAAGGAACGAAGATGCGTTGTTGCAGTAATTTGATGAAAGGCTGCTTGGTCATTCTTTCCAGCAATGCGCCGATGACCATGTAATCGCAGTTGTTGTAATCAAAGTTGGTACCGGGAACGCTGTTCATCGGGCCTGCACAGATACCCGTAGCAAATTTTTGCATATCGCCGCCGCTGTTGGCATTCATCATATGAAAATTGGGTTGTGCTGACGTATTGAACAAGCCGGAGTAATGCGTCAGAAACTGACGTATGGTGACTGCGCGTACTTGTGGGTTCGGGTAGTCTGGCCAATAGCTGCCTAAAGGCTGATCCAGCTTGATGTGCCCGGCTTCCACTTCTTGCATGACGATAATGGCTGTCATCATCTTGGTAATCGAGGCAAAGCGAAAAGTCTGACTGCTTTCTGCCAGCGAACCATAGGTCTTTTCCATTAAAACCTTGTTGCCGCGCGCAGCAAACAGGATACCTTGAAATCCCGTCCGGCCCACAGCGGCGGCGGCTTCATCCAAGCTCAGATTGGCGGTCGGTTTAACTTGCTGTGCCGAGACTGGCAACAGGACAGAAAAAGTTACCAAGAGAAAAATACTGCGTAGATTGTCACGAAAGTGGAACATGCATTTTCTCCCGCATTAATTCAGAGTCCACATAGTAGCAAATAC
>JAGWUK010000812.1 GCA_028868455.1 Burkholderiales bacterium
TATTACTCGTCTTATTCAATTTTCGCTCGCGAAGCGGATGTTCATTCTGATCCTTGCTACATTATTAACGGGTATGGGTTGGTATGCCTTTAAGCAAATCCCGATTGACGCCTTCCCCGATGTTGCCAGTACACAGGTCAAAATCATTCTCAAAGCCCCCGGCATGACACCCGAAGAGGTGGAAAGCCGTGTCGCAGTGCCGATTGAAACTGAAATGCTCGGTATCCCCAAGCAGGAAATGCTGCGCACTACTGTCAAATACGGCATTGTTGATATTACCTTGACCTTTAATGACGGTACCGATATTTACTGGGCACGTCAGCAGGTCGCTGAACGTTTAACTGGCGTCATGTCGGAGCTACCAGCTTCGCTTGAAGGTGGGATGGCACCAATCACCACACCACTCGGTGAGATGTTTCAGTTCACCGTAGATAATCCCAATATGAGCCTGATGGAGCGTAAGTCCTTGCTCGAATGGGTCGTAAGACCTGCCTTGCGTACCGTGTCAGGGGTGGCCGATGTCAACGTGCTGGGTGGCGTTACACGCAGCTATGAGATCGTACCTGATCCTGTCCGCATGTCTGCCGCAGGCATCACCATTGACGTGCTGAAAGCCAAAATTGAGGCTAATAACCGTAACGATGGTGCTGGTCGTTTAAGCGAAGGTGGTGAAGTGCTCTTGGTGCGTACCGAAGGCAATATCACCAGCCTTGATGATTTGCGCGCCATCGTCATAAAGGATGGATCAACACCCATTCGTGTCAGCGATATAGCTGATGTTCGCATCGGTGAGATGAGCCGTAATGGTGTCGTGACTGAAAGTGGCAAAGCCGAAGCAGTAGAAGGGTTGGTGCTAGGGCTTGCGGGTGCAAATGCACGTCAGGTTGTCGCTGGCGTTGAGCAAAAGATTGCCGAACTGACGCCGACCTTGCCCAAAGGTACAAAAATCAAGGTCTTCTACAATCGTGCAGATTTAGTCAATAAAGCGGTTCATACCGTGACCAAGTCATTGGGTGAGGCGATTGTACTGGTATTGATTTTACTCGGGGTATTCTTGGGGAATCTGCGCGCTGCGATTACGGTTGCGGTTATTTTGCCTCTGTCAGCACTTTCGACGTTTATTTTGATGCGTCAGTTTGGCATGTCGGCCAACCTGATGAGTCTAGGTGGTCTCGCTATTGCCATCGGTATGCTGGTTGATGCGGCTGTGGTTGTGGTCGAAAACGTGGTTCAGCATCTGGCGTATGATCCGTCCAAGGGTAAGTTACCACGTCTACATATTGTTTATCGTGCAGTTCGTGAAGTAGCCGCACCTGTCGTCACGGGTATGCTCATTATCATTATTGTGTTTTTACCGCTACTTACGTTGCAAGGCATGGAGGGCAAGTTTTTTGTGCCTGTCGCTATGACCATCGTTTTTGCGCTTGCCAGCTCATTGTTACTGTCGTTAACCGTCATTCCAGTGTTAGCCACCTTGTTGCTGAAGTCGGTTTCGCATGAAGAGCCGTGGCTGCCACGCCAATTACTTCGTTTGTATGAGCCACTGCTCAACAAAGCCTTCCTGAATCAAAAAATAGTGATGGTCGGTGCGGTCTTAATGTTGGCGTTAGCTGGTGTTCTTTATACGCAAGTCGGTAAAACCTTTATCCCTGCAATGGATGAGGGCGATATTGTGATGGGTATCGAAAAGCTACCGTCGGTGAGTCTGGAGGAAACCAAAGCACTCGATCTCAAAA
>JAGWUK010000813.1 GCA_028868455.1 Burkholderiales bacterium
CGACACAAAGTCAGTGCATCGACGTTTCTAAGTTCAAAATCTACGCTGACAAAATAGTTCTCAACACCATCACGTTGAATCAGTTGCCATATTCTTTGCTGCACCGGTGACAGTGCAAATCCGCTGTCTAATTTGCTTGCCACAATGTCTGCCTTTTTCTTTAGTTGTAGGAACCAGGTACGACACTAACTGGCCTAACCTCATCGCCCATCGCGGTCAAAATTTTTCTAGTGCCGGTAAACTTAGAGCGCCCATGTGCTGTCAGCATATTGTCGAGCACCAATAAATCACCTTCTTGCCAACGGAACTTCACCGTTTCAGCATCATAAGCAGCACGTAAATGTGCTACGACGTCATCGGGTATCTCGCTGCCGTCACCATAAAACGTGCTGTACGGCAAGTTTTCTGCACCCAGATCCATTGTCAATGACCGACGGATTTCTTCGCTCATACTGGACGTATGCCAGAACGCAATGTGGTTAAACCAAAGCTCTTCTCCGGTTTGCGGATGACACCGAATACTCGATCGCCGCTGCGTGGTGCGCAGCCGGTCATCGTCCATCCAGATCCATTGTGTATCAGATTTTTGCAAATATGCCTCAGCTTCTTCGCGGCTTTCAACTGCTAAGGAATGTTGCCATGACGGCCCGATGCCAGATCCGAAATTACGTACCAACATCCATCCAAGTCGGCGAAACTTTTCTTTTATTTCTGTATCAATCGCTGCCAAAACTCGACGGACATCGGCAATCGGTGTTTCACCTTCAATCGCTGGCGCCTGCTCGCAAAAGAATGCAATTTTCCCAGGCCATTGACGCACATAGGACAATTCATTATGAAGTGCAATGACGTGTTCCGGAGGAAAAATAGTTGAGGTATACACTTGTCCATCAACCTTCGTGCGCGGCGTCGCTTTTTCAATGTAGTTCATCAGACGAATTCCGAGCGCGTCCAGCGTCGCTTGAAAATCATGCACCCCATGCAGTTCAAAATCGCGAAATAACAGACCGCCATAACGCAATAAGTCAGCTTGCAATTGCGCCCGATTCTCTGTGATCCATGTCATCAGATCAACGCCCTTCACTTGTGGCCGCATCAAAAGTGGCAACCCTGAGGGACTAGAAAACGCTTCTTTCCGAATCAATGTCGTATCTGTCAAACGAACCGCCGGTCTGAGCAAACTCAATCCTGGTTTGGGCATCGTACTCATACTAAACTTTCCTTGCTTTGCGCAACGCTTGCGCTTTCAGCTGTCATTAACATCATCCGAATATTTCCGACCATTTCATTAGCTAAACCTTGCATTTCCGGCATTTGGAATCTGCGCCCGTTAAACAACCAAAGCACTTTCAACTGCCCGTTCAGGATCATTGCTTCTACTGATATTTGATGAGTCAAGGGTAAATCGGAGGCGCGCTCAAGGCCTCGGTCTTGCGCATCCGGCGTCCATGAAATCAGCGTGAATACATCGTCGTCCGGCGGGCGAATTTGCCCCAGATAATTCAAGCTGATCTCAGGCATATATCCTTGCGCGAGTGACGTCTGAATTTGCTCTGGGCCGAGATAACGTAATAAGCCATACCCGACTCCGCCAGAAGGAATTTCACGACGTTGTTGCGCAATGGATTGTGCAGCATCACCGATCGCAACATCGCTAAGATCGAACCAGGCTGGATAACGGCAGGTAAACCATCCTACGGTTCTGCTTATATCCAGTTCCGACTGCGTAATTTG
>JAGWUK010000084.1 GCA_028868455.1 Burkholderiales bacterium
GCACAGGCACTCAGCAGTCTGAGCAGCAATCAACTGCGCCGCTTTACGTCTCAATTGCACGCTGCCGGCCTGAACGCCCGCAGCATTGCGCGCAAGCTTTCCAGCTGGCGCGGCTTCTATCACTGGCTGGCCGAAGAACACGGACGCGATGGCAATCCCGTCGAAGGCATACGCGCACCAAAGAAAAGCAAACCTTTGCCGAAAGCCCTGGGCGCTGATGATGCCGTGCGCCTGGTCGCCTATCCGGGCGCCGATCAGCCAACGCAAAAAGCCAATCACGCCATGTTTGAATTGCTGTACTCCAGCGGTCTGCGTGTGTCTGAACTGGCAGGGCTGGATGTGGCTGCGGTCGACAATGCAGAACATACTTCGCTGGGCTGGGTTGATCTGCAGGAAGGCGAAGTGCATGTCACCGGCAAAGGCGGCAAGCCGCGCATCGTGCCTGTCGGAACCCACGCGCTGGCTGCCCTGCGAGACTGGCTGGCCGTGCGTGGCAGCTTAGTGAAAGCCGATCCGTATCCGCTGTTTCTGAGCGAACGCGGCACCCGTATTTCGGTACGACTGGTGCAACTGCGGCTGAAAGCACATGCGCAAAGTCTGGATATCCCGGCCAATGTGCATCCGCATATGCTGCGCCATTCGTTCGCTTCCCATGTGCTGCAATCCTCCGGCGATCTGCGCGCCGTGCAGGAAATGCTGGGACACAGTTCCATTACCGCCACGCAGGTTTATACGGCGCTGGATTTTCAGCATCTTGCCAAAGTCTACGACCAGACCCATCCGCGCGCGAAAAAATAGACTGCTGCCAAAACATATGTTGGTCGTTTTTTTGCAGCACTGTTCAGGCGGCTACCGTGTACTTATTTCAACATCCTGTTTTGAGCTGCCACCTGACGCGATGGGGGTGCAACGGCGGCTCGGCGAATCTCTGGCAAAGCTGCACTGCGTGCGTTACCCGACATCAGCCTGAATGCGCCAACCAGCTCCGAAAGATGATGAGCCTGCTCTTTCATTGTTGACGAAGCCGCAGCAGCCTGCTCGCCCAGCGCCGCATTTTGCTGCGTGATTTCATCCATATGCATCATTGCCCGATTGACCTGATCAATACCTTCGGTCTGCTCCTGACCGGATGCGGAAATTGCCATCATGATTTCCGATGCGTGCTGTACCGCTTCCACAATATCGCTCATGGTGTGTCCGGCAATATCGACCAGATGACTGCCCTCTTCCACTGTCTCGATGGAATTGTGAATCAGGACTTTGATCTCTTTGGCAGCACCGGCGCTGCGTTGCGCGAGGTTGCGTACTTCGCTGGCGACAACGGCAAAGCCACGCCCCTGCTCACCTGCGCGCGCCGCTTCGACGGCGGCATTCAGCGCCAGGATATTGGTCTGGAAAGCAATGCCGTCAATCACGCTGATGATGTCGGCCATTTTGCTGGAACTGGCTTTGATCGAAGACATGGTATCGACCACATGATTGACCGCGTCGCCCCCTTTGCTGGCGATCTCTGCTGTGGAACGTATCAGGTTACTGGCTTCCAGCGCTTGCCCTGCGTTGCGTTTGACGATCGTGGTGAATTGCGTCATCGAACTGGCCGTTTGCTCCAGGCTGTTTGCCTGTGACTCGGTACGATGCGACAAATCCATCACGCCATCGGCGATTTCTGAGGCTTCGTCATTCACGATGTCCGTCGACTGCCGGATTTGTCCGACCAAAAATTTGGTATTAATCTGCAACACACGCAACGCTTGCAAAAGCTTCGCCACTTCATCGCTACCGGACGCTTGTATCTTGCTGGTCAGGTCGCCGGACGACATGGTTTCAATTTCATCGAGGGCATAACGCAAGGGACCAACGATGGCTTTGTATAACAGCATTCCCGACAAAATGGTCGCCAGCACACCAACGCCGGCAACGGCGATCGCGGACGTGCCAAGCGCATTGCTACCGTTTCCCTGCATGAGATACGCCAGCAAGGCATTTGCGCAGGACAACAGCAGTAACACGCCGAATACCATCAGCATTTTTGCACTCAGGGTGAGTTCCTCCAGTTGTCCGTGCACGCTGAAAGCCGAACGTGCAATGGCATGGCCTTCATGAATGCGCAAGCGAGATTGGCCACTTTTGATGAGCCGGTACGCGGCTTCGGCTTCATGCACCTGCTGCCGCGAAGGTTTGCCGCGGATGGAGGTATAGCCGGTCACCTGATGGTTTTCGATCAGCGGCGCGGCGTTAGCTTCTACCCAGTAATGGTCACCATTTTTACAGCGGTTTTTCACCAGCCCAGTCCAGGCTTTACCGCTTTTCAGGGTGCGCCACATGTCTTCAAATGCCTCTTCCGGCATATCGGGATGACGCACGATATTGTGCGGTGCCCTGAGTAATTCCTCTTCAGTAAATCCGCTGATACGTACAAAATCCTGGTTGACGTAGGTGATTTTGCCTTTCAGATCGGTCTTGGAAACGATGGTTTCATCGTCTTTCAATACATATTCACGCTGAGTTACGGGTAAATTACTACGCATCCTGGAACATCCTTTTCCTTGTTTGCCGTTGCCTTGCTGTGACCAGACTGTGCGCTGGCACCAGCGACATGCGCAGATAGTCCCATGATCAGCTTGCGAAAAAAAAGCGGGTAACTGTTGCAGAAAGTTAAATGCCAGCGAGCCAGATCAAACCATCGTGGATCGGCCAGCATTTCTTGACGCAGATCAAATTCTGGTGTGGAACCATGCGGCGAAAATCCAACACGGATTCCTGACTGCAAAAAAAAACGCGCATCGCTGCGCGTCAAAAAAAAGGGAGCAACTGGCAGCGCTAGCGCAACACCATTTCCACGCGGCGGTTTTTGGCACGGCCACTTTCCGTGATATTCGATGCGCGTGGCGCTAAAGGACCAACACCGTGACTGAGCAGACGACTGTCGGCGATGCCGTAGGCTTTCAGTGCCTCCACGACGGATAAGGCGCGACGTGCCGACAAATCCATGTTGTGTTCGAGTGGCCCTTGCATATCGGTGTGGCCAACGATGTACACATTCAGGGAATTGGATTTCAGGTATTTCGCCATCTGGTCGAGCTGCGGTTTGGATTCCGGTTTGATGTCGGCTTTGTCGGTATCGAAAAACAGTCCGTAAAAACTGATCGCGCCATTGCTCGCCAGTTCTTTGCTGATGGTGTCGGCATTGAGGGTGACGATGTTCTGTTCCATGGATTTCGGCTCCAGCACTTCGACCAGCGCCGTCACATGGTCGTTGAGGCTGTTGCTGAGATCGCCCATGGTGCCGCCGCTATTTTGCGCGGCATAAATGGCGACATAAGTGGATTCTGTTCCTGCGCCTTTTTGCAGCAGCGCATAGCGAAAATCGCTGACGCCATCAAATACGCCGGACACAAAGCGATTGCGATTAACGTCGTAACCATCACCTTGCACATGGGTGCGCTTGTCGCTCCAGTTATATTTCAGATGCTTGAACGAGGGACCGCAACTTTCATTGGCGCACTGGAATACCGGTTTGAATCCTTTACCGCCGAGACTGTCGGTGAAATTGCTCAAGACTTCAAGCGATGAGCGGCCTTTCGGCACGACATAGACGGTACGTGTCACGGTGCCCTGCGCACGTTGTAGCTTGGAAAAATGCTTGCTGCCACTGTATTCAGGCTCCAGTGCCGGACCGGCCGGAAAGGCGATTTCATCGAAGGCCTTGCGTGTCTGCAACAGGATGAACGAGCCTTGATAGCGCCCCGTCAGCGCATGATCGCGAGAATTCGGGGCGTCGCTGTTTAACACTTTTTCGTATTCAGGATTGGCGGCTAACGCGCCCAGACTGCTGCAAAGACTCAGACAAAAACCCAGGGAAAGGATGAAGTTGTGCATGATGTTCGACTCCCAAAGAGTGATACATACGGTCGGATGGCCCAGCGCAATCCACTGTAGCACAGTGAATTGATGTCACAAGTGCTTTTCCGGAAAATTCGCCTGATTCTGCGAAATAAATATACTCCCCTGTTTTTAACATTTTTTCAGCCTGCTTCGCACATATTACGCTGGCTTTTAAAAAATACTCGGGGTAAGTATATTCATAAGCATGTGTCTTTTCAGGTTTTCACGACGCGGTTACGGCCTTCACGCTTGGCCTGGTAGCACGCCTGATCAACACGGCTGAAGGTGGCGGCGGGAGTCTCGTCCTGAATCCAGTCGGCAACACCGACGCCGATGCTGACGGTCATCGGTATGCTTTCACCTTCAAAAACGCAAGGATGCTGCAGCAGATCGACGCGCAGGCTTTCGGCAATCGCGCACGACAGCTCTATCGTTGTACACGGCAGGATGACGATAAATTCTTCGCCGCCGATGCGCGCGATCACATCGCTGTCGCGCCGTATATGCTGCCGCAAGAGATGTGCAAACTGTTGCAGGCAGGCGTCGCCGCCGGGGTGACCATAACGGTCATTGATCAGTTTGAAATGATCGAGATCCAGAACCAGCAAGCCCAGCGCTTCCTTTTTGCGCGCTGCCAGCGCCCACGCCTGCTGCCAGACGCTTTCATAGCTGCGCCGGTTCGGCAATCCGGTCAACGCGTCGATCAGCGACAATTGCGCCAGCTCTGCCTGACTTTGGATCAGTTTGATTTCCGTTTCTATCTGCCCCGCATATTCGCGCGCGGAACGGCGCAAATTCGCCATCAGATAAAACGTATAAATCAGCAGAGTGAGTCCGGTAGAGCGCAATGGCAGTAACGGCAACAGCAGTAAGATAGCCGACGGCAATATCATGCCCAGCACGGCGATTCTGGCTTGCGACGGATGCATGGCAAAGGTATGACTGGCCGCCGTAGAAAACGCGATGGTCGCCAGCAAGCACACCATCACCGTCGCATCCGCCTCGGCCTGCAAATAGCACACCAGTGCGGACACGCCACCCCATAATGCCGAACTACCCTGTATCAGCAGCCAATAGCTGCGCTGCCAGCGCACATGCGCGGCACTTCCGGCATCGCGCTCTGGCGGCTTCAGGCGAATCCTTAACACCCAGAACAACAAAAATCCGCCCGGCGGCAGCGTGACCAGCCATGACCATTTTTGACTATAGTCTGCCAGCCAGATCATGAGCAGACAGGCGATCAGATAAAAAACCGGTCCGGTCAGCGCGCGCGTATATAAATCGCCGCTGATTCGCCAGTTCCGGTAATGATCAATCTCTTGCGCCAGTACGGCAGGCGATTGGGTAAAAGCGGTGAAATCTATTTTGCTCATGTATCTAATCTACGATGCAGTACAGAACCAGGCTGGAAAAACCGCAGGACTGCGGTTCTGAATTCTCTTCATCATACACAGTGCCCACTGCCTGCGAAGCATCTGACGGCAGGATTGTCGCTGGCGCAGGCATTTTGCTGCATCGCCGCGACACATCTGCAACAGCCAGCAAATTGTTGACGCGGATCAGCGATAGCGGAAACTGAAAACGAGCGAAAAAAAAGAGCGGGATATGATCGAGCCGTTCGCTTTAAATGTTGAAATGCTTCCAGGTAATATTTAGAAGCATTTTTCTTCATACATTTGAATTGATGTAGAAGCAACTAATATAAAATACTTCCACTTCAATGGAGGTAATATTGGCAACATCTAAAAATACCCCTCGTGTTCCACATACAGTCGACGGTATCCAGGTCAATTATTGTAAAAACGCGCTGTGTGCAAATTTTGGGATTGAGGCTCGAGAGAAGTTGCCCCGTACAAAGAAGGCGGGATCATCCGAGACCTACAGAATTGCCGGCGACGACGGTCAAGTCCGGGTTCTGATATGTCTGCTTTGCCGAAGAACTTCAATTATAAAAAGCAATTTGGCCATCGCTCAAGAGCTTTTGCGATTTAATCTTAAAAATTATCGCCGTATTGAAGCAGCATGTAGCAACGAGCAGTGCAAATTCTTCGGATGCTCACAAGCCAGGCATCCTGCTCAATACTATGCTCACGGAACAACGAAATCAGGTGAACCACGTTTTAGATGCCGTTCATGCGGTTCGACGTTTTCTTGCGGTGCACAAATCCGAAAACAACGACGCGCTGAACTCAATGCGGCAATCCTAAAACTACTCGTCAATAAAGTGCCCATGCGCAGAATGTGCGAGATCCTTGCCATTACACCATCTACGTTGTACAGCAAAATCAATTATCTCTATGAGGTGACCTCCGAATACAGCAATCAAAGCGAATCCAAATTGCAAAAAGAAGCATTGGCACATTCCCGTGCATACATAAGCGTTGATCGCCAAGATCACACTTTGAATTGGGGAACACAATTCGACCGTAGGAATACGATTCTCGGTGCGCTTGGAGCCGTGGAAAATATCTCAGGGTATGTACTCGCCATGCAATTGAATTTTGATGCTGACCTCAATGCAGAAGATGTCGAGGCAGATGCTATTGCGCGTGGCGACTATACACTTCCGCCCGCATTTCGTCACTATGCGAGAGTATGGTTAAGAAGAGATTATGAAGCAAAACTAGATGATGCCACAGTAAAAGATCATCAAGTGGACTTATTAGAATCAGTCGATCCCGGAATCAAGGCACCACAATCTGGAATGCAAGTGCATCTTGAATATTTACAAAGCGCTTTGTTTTTTCATTTAAAGGCAATGCTCAAAGGTGTTGAGCGACTTCGTTTTTGCCTTGATCGGGATCCAGGAATGGATACGGCGTGCATGGCCGCATTCGCCAATGAAATCAAGCAACGAAAAGTTGATGTCTTCCTGCTCAAAAATTTGAAGGATGCATCTATGGCAAAGAAAAAAACCATCATCTCCTCTGCCAATCGTGAACTAGACAAATTCAGGAAGAAAATGGGACTAACAGGAAATTGTCGATCGGAGCTTGTTCTGGAAAGATTAAAGGAATTTCAGAGAACTCCAGACAGGGATCCTTGGTTTCAGTATCCGCTTGCTGATATGGCCGAGCCAAATAAGGCGATCTTGTATTTAACAGATTTTGGCGATTACGACATTGATCACTTAAGTCGACTCTACATGCGTATCACCATGAGAGGCATAGATCGTTTTTTTATGCAAGTGAGAAGGAGGTTGTCATTGATGGAGAGGCCAATCGCAAGTCCTAGCTCAAAAAAAATGTGGCATGGTTATTCCGCTTACAGTCCTTTGGTAGCAACGCAAGTGTTGACGATCTTTCGTGTTTATTATAACTACTGCATGGTCGGTGAAGACAAAAAAACGCCAGCAATGCGATTTGGATTGGCAAAAAAACCGATTTCCCTGGATGAACTAGCCACCCCTATTCAGAGCAAAGTCTGAAGGCGGCAAGTGCTTTGCAATCAAGCTATGATCGCGTAACGCAATCAGTCGCCTTTCGTCATTTTCTACATCAAGGCGATGGTGAACAATAAAGTATCCGACCATGCATTCACGCATGGATGCTCTCCATATCCACTTATTACCTTCCTTAACCATTCCAAATTCACGCGCCACAACCGCCGCCTGATTAGCAGTCAGGGTAGGTTTGGGTATGACGTCAACATCGACAAAATGCTCCCATTGATCATCATGAGCTTCAAAGGGTAGTTTTTTGTTGTCTGCAGATTTTGCGGTTAGCACCCTTTGTAATACCAGGTCAATATACTGAGCGCGATCTTCGTCATAAGCACGTGCATGCCAGCGTGTACCGCTAAAGAGCAATGCATGCGGCCATACTATTTTTGTATTTGCCGAAGCACGGGTCATTGATTGATAGTTGATCTCTAAAGCCCGTCTCGAAGAAATGGAACGCGTGATTGCATTGAGTATTTCTTTATCTACTGTTCCCTGAGGGCGGGATAAAGCATAAACAGGAATAGTCGGATTCTGGTCAGGAATAGTTGTCGAATTTTCCCGCTCGGCATAAGTCCGCAATATTGACAGATATTCTTCAGCCGTACCAGTTCCTATGCGCGGTTTAAAGCGTTTGGTGGGACGATAAACTCGCGAAATTTCGTCATAACGAATGTTGCCAGGAAACGACTCTTTGTAAAGACGAAAATCCTTGGTGACATGATTTTCGCTGACGTCAAACACGCTTGAAATGCGCGGGCGATCAATTGCCCCTTCCCAATAAGCAACCGACTCAAGATAAGTAAGGCGCTGTTTTTGCGCGAACCGAAGTTTTTCAATGTCTATGGATGTGGTCATATTTAATAAATTGTGATAATTCTTTTGATTAGCATAATCGTTAAAATTGAAGCACGCAATACAATTGATTTAAAATACACCTTGTGATAATCTTTATACTTAAATGAAAACCACTACTCCCTCTACTGATCGTTGGTTAAAGACACTGGGCTATGACGACTCGGTAGGGATAGTGCACCGCTCTGCATCGATAGTTAGCGAGGATCATCCTTACTCTCGCGAAATTCGATCTATGCTGAGTGCCGACGGGGATATCCAATCATCTGCGGTATATGAAATAGATCGCGTTCCTGCGGTATGTTTTCTTGAGTCAAGCAAGCGGCAAGCAGTCGACCCTGAATTTTTAGATGAAGTGCGACGTAAAATCTGGAACCAAAATTTGGTTTCTATTGTTGTGGTCATCCAAGATGATCAAGCAACAGCGTACCCGGCGCCGCGAACGTTACCGCCTGCTCCAGCGCTTCATATTGCGACAGCTTCGAAGACCGGTCCCTTCTCTGCATCAGATGTAACCTCCGGTGAAGTTCATGCCAGGTTACCAAATTGGTTTGACCGAAGAAATCGTGTCGATCGCGTCTTATTGGATAACTTATCTGAAGTTGTCCGACTACTTACAAAATTCAATCTCTCCACTGAGCAAGCGCAGCTACTCGTGGGCAAATGTATTTTCGTGTCATACCTTGAAGATCGTGGCATTGTGGGCGAGCACTATCGTGAACGTCACAATGTAGGGAAACTGCTTTCATTACTAATATCCGCGCAAGTAACTGGCCTTGATAAGCTTTTCCGCCGTCTAAAGGCAGATTTCAACGGAGATTTACTTGATATCGAAGGTGGCTCGAATGTCGACTGGCGC